>DATLVT010000514.1:0-12939 GCA_035577105.1 Polyangia bacterium | reverse complement strand
ACCGACCAGCGCCGCATCCACGGCGCTCGCTTCCCCCTGGTCCCCGAACCGCTGGCCAAGGCGGGCGACGCCGGCACCGCATCCCCGGTATCACCGCGGCCCTGACGGCTCACTCTCGATGCCTCACTGCGACGATCGACGGGTCATCTCGTCGGAGGCGGGTTTGAAGGCGACGCGGTCGAAGTAGAGATTGACCGAGGTGATGCGGCCGCCCTCGACGTGCAGCCATTCCACGATGGGGACCGCGCCGGCGGGTGTGTCGGTGACGAAGTCGTAGATGACGCAGACGTCGGAACCGTCGCTGAATACCTTGCGCACGTCGCTTCGGACCCACACGGTGCCCACGCGGCGGAGGACCGCCAGATAGGGCGCCGCGCCCGTGGTGGTGGTGGCGGGACCGGCGAAACGAATCTCCGGGGCCAGCAGCGACGCGACGGCGTCGAAGTCCTTGCGGCTGCAGCCGTCGATATAGGCCAGCGCGATCTCTTTCGGGTTGTCCTTGTGTTTTTCGATCATGATCGACCTCCTTTTCCATTCATGACCACCGAGGCCCCTGAAACTGTGCGCTCCAGGACGGGTGACAGGTCGAATCCAGCAAAATAATCGATGCCGATGAAGACGGTCATCTCCGCGGCCTGTCCGGCGACGAAACGAGCCACCATGATCGAATGCCGTTCCAGCGCCCGGCCTTCGCCGGCGCGATAGAACGCGAACGCTGGCACTCCGTTGGCCCGCGTCGGCACCACCCGCCCCACGGTGGACCAGTAGGTGTTGAAGCGGGCGGTGTGCAGGAACCCCATCACCGGCTCCTGGCCCTGGAACCAGACCGCGTGCGGCGGCATGGCCAGGATGACGTCGTCGCGCAGCAGCGCCACCAGCGCGTCGAGATCGCGCGTCTCCCACGCCCGCACGAACGCCTGCAGCGTCGTGGGCGGGGGCTCGTCCGACGGCGCCGACGCGGCCGCCACCGCCTTGCGCCCGCGGTGCAGCGCGCTTTGCACCGATGGCAGCGACTGGCCCAGCGCCGTCGCGATCTCCTCCGCCGGCCAGCCCAGGACGTCCTTCATCAACAGCGCCGCCCGCTGCCGTGCCGGCAGCCGCTGCAGCAGGGCGATGAACGCCAGCGACACGGTCTCTCGCGCTTCCGCGGCTTCCGCCGGGTCCTGGAACATCCGCCGGTCGGCGGCCGGCGTGATCCACTGCGCCGCCTCCTTCTCGCCCAGGACGTAACTGTTGCCGGCGGCGTCGCTCTCCAGCTGCGGCAGGGCGCGCCGCCGCCGGTTGGCCAGCTCGGTCAGGCAGACGTTGGTGGCAATGGTGTAGAGCCAGTGCTCGACAGGCGCTGTGCCCTGATAGCCGTCGCGCCCCGTCCAGGCTCGCAGCAGCGTGTTCTGCACCATGTCCTCCGCCTCGCCGAACGACCCCAGCATCCGGTAGCAGTGGCGCAGCAGCGCCGGGCGATGGGCGATGAGGCGGGTCTGGAAATCGTCGGGCACGGGCGGATTTTACCGCATGCCATCGCGTCAGGCCGCGAGCGATCGGTCAGCGGGGCCCGGAGGCCGACGGCATGGGCGCCGCGTGGCCGGGCGACTTCTTGGCGATCAGCGCGGCCACGGTCGCGCCCAGCAGCACCACACCGATGGCCACGCCGATGACGAAGCTGCGGGCCGCCCGGTTGCGCGGGCGCGGCGAAGGCGAAGGCAGATCCCGCGACGACGGCTCGAGGACGCTGGCCAGGGATTCGGGGCCGGGCGTCGGTCCGGGCGCGCTGTCGGACTGGGGCGACACCGCCGGCGGCGACACCTCCACCGGCATGGTCTGCGATGGCCGCCCGGTCTGACGGGCCTGGGCCGCCTGCTGGACGATGTTGCGCTGATCCTTGCTGGTCTGGCGTTCCTCCAGCTCCGGGATCTCGTGCAGGCCTATCACCGGTGTCAGGCGTTCGGTCGACCAGACGCGCGGGTCGATGAACTCGCCGGTGTGAAACCGCGGCGGACCTTCGCCGGTCGACGACTCCAGGTCGTCCTCGGACAGCGGGCGGGCGCCGGCCTCCTCGAAGTCCACCGACGTGAACTTGACGATCTCGTCCTGCAACATCGTGTTGATGATGCTGCCCGATTTCTTCGCCTCGCCCGACTGGGCGGCCACGTCGTCCAGGCATTGCCGGACCAGCTCGGCGATGTCGCGCGAGATGACCTTCAACCCGCGCGAGTAGCTGTAATGGGCCAGCGCGTCCTGGAGGTCCAGCGCGCTTTGATAGCGGTCCTCGGGGCGCCGGGCCAGCGACTTGCGGACGACGTCTTCCAGCTCCGGCTCGACCTGCGGGTTCTGCGCCTTCAGCGGTGGGATCTTGGCGTTGCGAACCAGCTCGACGGTCTGATAGTCGGTCTCGCCGTAGAAGAGCCGCTTTCCGGTCAGCATCTCGTACAGCAGGATGCCGACCGCAAAGATGTCCGCGCGGTGATCGACCTCCTCGCCGCGCGCCGCCTCCGGCGACAGATAGCTCATCTTGCCTTTGACCACTCCGGGGTCGGTGTTCTCAAGCTGGCTGGTGGCCTTGGCCAGGCCGAAGTCCACCACCTTGACCTCGCCCTGCTTGGAGATGAGGACGTTGGGCGGCGAGATGTCGCGGTGGACGATCCCCAGCGGCTTGCCGGTGTCGGGATTGAGGAGCTCGTGCGCGTAGGAGAGGCCCTTGCACATCTCCATGATGATGTAGAGCGTGTGCGCGATGGGAATGCGCCGCCCGATGCGCCGGCGCCATTCCATCAACGCCTTGAGGTGCACGCCGTCGACGTACTCCATCACGATGAAGTAGGTGTCGTCGGCGTGGCCGATGTCGAACACCTGGACGATGTTGGCGTGCTGCAGAGCCAGCGACAGGCGCGCCTCGTCCAGGAACATGGCCACGAACTTCTTGTTCTTGGTCAGGTTCGGAAGAATTCGCTTGATGGCGATGTTCTTCTTGAAGCCCTGCAGCGACTCCGCGACGCCGCGGAAGACCTCCGCCATGCCGCCAGCGGCTACTCGCTCGGTGATGCGATATCGACTGTCGGGCATCGTCGTTTCACCGGTCCGCGCCGGAAAACTATAACAGATCGCGCGAGAGGGCCAGGCCGAACGATCTGACGGGGAACGGCTCGCTGCCGCTCGCGCTCCCCTTCGCTCCCCGCGCAGCGAGCGCTAGTCTTCGATGCCGGTGGGGATCTTGGCTTCGGTTTCTCCGCCGCCCATGTCACCCATGTCGCCGATGCCGCCACGACCGGCCTGCTCGGCGGCCGCTTCTTCGCGCTCGCTCTGTTCCTTGCAGTCAATGCACAGCGTCGTCACCGGACGGGCCAGCAGCCGGCGAAACGAGATGGCTTCGCCACAGTCCTCGCAGATGTCGATCTCGTTCTTGCCCAGGCGGACAAGCTGCTTGTTGATCTTCCCCAGCAGGAACTTCTCGCGATCGTGCAGGCGCATCTCGGTGGAGAAGATCTCCTCTTCCATCGACTCGTCGATCGAATCGCGCCCGATGTTCCGTTCATGGTTCATCGAATACGACAGGGCGTTCTGGCTGGTACGAGCCAGACGCTTCTGCTCGTCTTCCAGCACGGTGCGAATCTGGGCCTTTTCCTTCTCAGTCAGCATGTTGATCGACCTCGGCCCTTTCGTTTCTCGGTGTTGATCGGTGGTGCAGGCGACCCGTCGTAAGGACCATAGGTACGAAACGCACCGTTGGACAGTCCTCGACGTTCAAGCGCCGCAACTTTAGTCTGGTCGGGAGATTTTTAGGAAGCCTTCTTCTCTCGAACCAGCTGCGGCCGTCCCCGCGAGACCACGACGTCTCGGGTCACCACGCATTCGGTGACGCCGGTCAGTGACGGAATCTCGTACATCACGTCCAGCATGACCTCTTCCAAGATCGCGCGCAGCCCGCGGGCCCCGGACTTCCGGCGGGCCGCTTCCTGCGCCACGCCCTGCAAGGCGTCCTCGGTGAAGCGCAGCTTGACGCCTTCCATTTCGAACAGGCGTTCGTACTGCTTGGCCAGCGCGTTCTTCGGCTTCCACAGGATCTCGACCAGCATGTCGACGTCCAGGTCGTCGGCCGAAACGATGATGGGCAGCCGGCCCATGAACTCCGGAATCATGCCGAACTTGACCAGGTCCTCGGTGCGGGCCAGGGCGCGCAGGGTGTTCTTTGATTCCTCGCCCTTGCCGATGTGCGCGCCGAAGCCCAGGCCGCGCTCGCCCACGCGCCGGCGCACCAGCTCTTCGATGCCGTTGAAGGCGCCGGTGCAGACAAACAGAATATCGGTGGTGTCGACCTGGATCAGCTCCTGCTGCGGCCGGTTGCGGGCGCCGTCTGGCGTGATCGACGCCTGCTTGCCTTCCAGAATCTTCAGCAGCGCCTGCTGGACCCCTTCGCCCGAAACGTCGCGGGTCACCGATGGTCCGCCGCCCTTGCGCGCGATCTTGTCGATCTCATCGATGCAGACGATGCCGCGGCTGGCCTTCTCGGGATCGTTGCCGGCGTTGCGGTACAGCGCCTTGATCACACTGTCGACGTCCTCGCCGACATAGCCGGCTTCGGTCAGCGTGGTGGCGTCGGCCATGGCAAACGGCACATCCAGCTTTTTCGCCAGCGTCTGCACCAGCAGCGTCTTGCCGCAGCCGGTGGGGCCCAGCAGGAGGATGTTCCCCTTCTGGATCTCCACCTCGCCGGCCTTGCCGTGCTGACCGATGCGCTTGTAGTGGTTGTAGACGGAGACGGCCAGCGCCTTCTTGGCGCGGTCCTGACCGATCACATAGCGGTTCAGCTCTTCGTAGATCTCGCGCGGACGGGGATACTTGGGCCGCTCGGCGGCCTCTTCCTTCGCGATGATGTCATTGCACAGAGCCACGCACTCGTCGCAAATGAACACGCGCGGGCCCGAGATGAGCTTTCGCACCTCGCGGCGCCGCTTCCCACAGAAGGAGCAGTGGAAATCGTCCATTGCCGTTCAGTATTGCACTGGGACCGCAGGACGCCAAGCGGTCGCGCAGGGTTTTCCGCACCAGGGCGCGCCGAGCCAGATTTATGGCGCGCGCAACTCTTGATTTTTTTCGATTTTGGTCTTTGTTGTGGCCTTCTCCGTCGCGAGATAGTGTAGCCGCCATATGAGAGCCTTGGTGGTGACGTCCAATCCCGGAACGGCGGTTTCCGAGCCGGACTCCCCTGCGGCGGCGTTGAACGAGCTGGGATGCGAGGTGGTGGCGGTGGGCTATGACGTCGATCAGTTGCCCGAGGACATCGAGCTGACCCGTCCGTCGGTGGTGGTGGTCGACGCCGGCGCGCACCTCGAGGTAGGCCGGGCCGCCATCCGTCGGGTGCGCGAGGTCGGTTCGCTGGCCGACGTGCCTGTCCTGTTGTGCGTCGAAGTCTCCCGCCTGGCCGGCCTGGATCCGGAGGCGGGCGCCGACGACTTCGTGCTGGCCCCGGTGGTCGGCCCCGAGCTTTACGCGCGCATTCGACAGCTGGACTGGCGCATGTCGTCGTTCCGCGCCGCCGGCCGCATCAAGATCGGCGACCTGGTCATCGACGCGGTGGCGGTCGAGGCGGCGTACCGTGGCCGCCCGCTGAAGCTGCCCCGCCAGGAATTCCAGCTGCTGAAATTCTTGGCCGAACGGCCCGGCCGCGTCTTCAGCCGAGAGCAGCTTCTGTCGCGGGTGTGGGGCTATCGTTACGCCGGCGGCACGCGCACCGTCGATATTCACGTGCGGCGGCTGCGCGCCAAGCTGGGCCCGGGCAGCGCGATGATCGAGACCGTGCGCCACGTCGGGTACAAGCTGCGCGCCCCCGGCACGCCTGCCGTCAGCTGACGCCGGCTCTCCGCGATTCGCCTCAGGGCGCCACGGTCAGCCGGGGACGCCGCGTCGCTTCGATCAACTGAACCACCACGTCGGCGGGACCGATGGGCATGGTCAGTCGCAACGGGACGCGGGCGCTGTCGTTGGACAGCCAGACCACGAACGTGCGGCGCGGGCGGTCGGTGGCGTCGCGGCCGTCATAGTAGATGGGATCGGCGCGTCCATTGACGCGCAGGCCGATCGACGGTTGGGCGTCGTCGGGCGACGGCACTGGCTGGGGCCCGACCCAGGTCAGCGTCACACGCCACAGGGCCTGGCCGTCCAGCAACTGCAGCACCAGCGGATGCTCGTCGTCGGGCGGCGCCGCGCGCAGGCGCATCAGCAGGCCGACCGGGTCCAGCGTGGGCGTGGCGAACCAGGCCGTTCGGCTGGCCGACGGCGCGCCCGCCTTCTGTCGAGTCATGTTCAGGGTCCCGGCCTGCGGCTGTTCAACCGTGTCGACGACAGCGTCGCCGCCAGAGCGAGCCATGGTCCAGCGGCGCGCGCTGAGCGCGGCCGGATCAAATTCGCCGTCGACGCGTTTCTCCGAACGGCCAATGCCCAGGATGGAGCCGTGGCCCTGGCCGCCCACCTTGATGAACCGGCGTGTTCCCTCGGCATGTTCGTCGTCGATGAACACGCGAAGCTCGCCGATGGATCCGATCAGTCCGTACGCGACGCTGTAGCGGGCGTCTTCGCGCATGGACAGCGGCGCGGGCAAAGGCGCCGGTGGCGGTGCCGGCCAGCCATGCGCGTACGTCTGTCGCCAGCGAACGGTGAGCGCCCTTGTGGACACCGGCACCGAGGCCAGCGGATAGGGCGAATGGAGCAGCCGCTGGACCGACAGGCAGGGCGGGTGGGCGAGCGCCAAGAGAATCCAGAGAGCCGACATCGCCTGTTGGACGCGGCTCACCCCGAATATCGTCATCCCGACCGGCGTCGTATGATGAGGGCGTGCATCAGATAGGCGTTTCTCTTGGCGATCCGGCCGGCATCGGGCCGGAGGTGGTGGCCCGGGCCCTGGCCGAGCGACCCGACCTGGACGTCGCTGTGTATGGCGATCGGCGGGTGCTCGATGCCGCGGCGGCGGCCGCCCGCGTACGAGCGGTGCCCCCTCATCAGATCGTGGCGGTCACCGCGCTGGGGCCGGATGACGTCGTGGCTGGACGGCCCAATGACACCTCCGGCCAGGCGCAGCTTGCCTATCTGAACGCGGCCACGGACGCGGCGCTGGCGGGTGACATCGCGGCGCTGGTCACCGCCCCCATCTCCAAGTCCTGGATCGCCCGGGCCGGCTTCACGTTTCCCGGACATACCGAATACCTGGCGGCGCGGGCGGGCGTGGTCGATTACGCGATGATGCTGGCGGGGCCGCAGCTGCGGGTCACCGTGGCCACCACACACATCGCCCTGCGCGACGTGGCGGCGGCGCTGACACCGGAACAGATCGCCAGGGCCATCGTCTTGACGGCGGTGGCCCTGCACGACGCCTTCGGCATCGACCGCCCGCGGGTGGCGGTGGCGGGGTTGAACCCGCACGCCGGCGAGGAGGGTCGATTCGGCGACGAGGAAGCGCGGCTGGTGACCCCGGCGCTGGCCCTGGCCCAGGCGCGCCTGCTCGAGCGACAGTGCTCGGCCGACGTCAGCGGGCCGCACGTACCGGACGCGGTCTTTCGACAGGCGGCGCTGGGACGGTTCGACGCCGTGGTGGCGCTGTACCACGACCAGGGGCTGATCCCGGTCAAGCTGTTGCACTTTGACGACGCGGTGAACTTCACCCTGGGCCTGCCGTTCGTGCGGACGTCGCCCGACCACGGCACGGCGTACGACATCGCCGGCCGCGGGCAGGCCCGCGCGGACAGTTTTCTCGCGGCGCTGGACCTGGCGGCGCGGCTGACGGGCACGCGACGCGCCTGACCGGTTCATTGGCGCCGCCGCTTACGCGCAGCGCAAAGCGGCCGCGACAGTGAGCGCCACCAGCACGTGGCGCTGTTGCTTCAAAAGCAACACCCGGTCAGTGTCGCACCCGACTTTACTTGCAGGGAGCTGTGGTAGTGTGTCGTTGGTGGACTATCCGTCCGCTCACTTTCCTCTCCCCTAGCGGGGTGCGCGCAGGAAGGGTCCACCGCGGCAACAAGGGCGCAATCGAATGAGCAAGATCGTCATCAAGGGGGCGCGCGAGCACAACCTCAAGAACATCGACGTGGAGATCCCACGCGACAAGCTGGTGGTGCTGACCGGGCTTTCGGGTTCAGGAAAATCGTCTCTGGCCTTCGACACGATCTATGCAGAGGGACAGCGCCGGTACGTGGAATCGCTGTCGGCCTACGCCCGGCAGTTTCTGGATCAGATGCGCAAGCCCGACATCGATTCCATCGAAGGGCTGTCGCCGGCCATCTCGATCGAACAGAAGTCCAGCTCGCGCAACCCGCGCTCCACCGTCGGCACGACGACGGAGATCTACGATTACCTGCGCCTGCTGTGGGCGCGCATCGGCAAGGTGTTCTGTTACCAGTGCGGCGAGCCCATCGCCTCGCAGACCATCCAGCAGATGGTCGATCAGATCCTGGAGCTGCCCGAGGGGGCGCGTTTCTCCGTGCTGGCGCCGGTGGTGCGCGAGCGCAAGGGCGAGTTCGCCACCGAGCTGACCAAGCTGCGCCAGGACGGGTTCGTGCGCGCCAACATCGACGGTGATCTGTTCGAGCTGGCCGAGCCGCCCAAGCTGGACAAGAACAAGAAGCACACCATCGAGGTGTTCGTCGACCGCCTGGTGCGCAAGGACGGCATCCGCCAGCGTCTGACCGATTCGGTCGAGCTGGCGGCCAAGCTGGCGGGCGGCGTGGTGAAGATCTCGCCGCTGGAGGGCGAGGATCTGGTCTTCTCGGAGAAGTTCGCCTGTTCGACCTGCGGCATCAGCTATCCGGAGATCGCCCCGCGGCTGTTCTCGTTCAACAACCCGGCCGGCGCCTGCCCGGCCTGCGACGGCATCGGCGCCAAGATGTTCTTCGATCCCGACCTCATCGTCCCCAACGACGAGCTGTCGCTGAAGGAAGGGGCCATCGAACCGTGGGAGCGGCGCAACAGCGCCTTCTTTCATCAGATGCTGGATTCGGTGTCGGCCCACTTTGACATCGATCAGTACGCGCCCTGGGCCAAGCTGCCCCAGAAGACGCGCGACCTGATCCTCAGCGGGTCGGGCGCCGACGAGATCGAGTTCTCGTTCGAGAAGAACGGACGCAAGCACACCTACAAGAAAGAGTTCGAGGGTGTCCTGGCCAACCTGCAGCGCCGTTTCGACGAGTACGAGCGGCGGCGGCGCGAGCAAGGGCGCACCAGCGAGCAGGACTTCGAGGCGATCTACGACGAGTTTCACCGGTACATGTCGCAGACCGTCTGCGAGGACTGCCAGGGGACGCGGCTGCGCACCGAGGCCCGCCACGTCAAGGTGGGCGGCAAGAGCATCACCGAGATGACGGCGCTGACCATCCGCGAGGCGCACACCTTCATGGGCGGCCTGACGCTGTCGCCGCGCCAGAAGGAGATCGCCGGGCGAATCTTGCGCGAGTCGGGCGACCGGCTGTCGTTCCTGATCAACGTCGGCCTGGATTACCTGTCGCTGGATCGCACGGCGGCCACGCTGTCGGGCGGGGAGTCGCAGCGCATTCGATTGGCCACGCAGATCGGCAGCTCGCTGATGGGCGTGCTTTACATCCTGGACGAACCGTCGATCGGCCTGCACCAGCGCGACAACGCCCGACTGCTGGAGGCGCTGATACGCCTGCGCGATCTCGGCAACACGGTGCTGGTGGTCGAGCACGACGAGGACACCATCCGCGCCGCCGACCACGTCATCGACATGGGCCCGAAAGCGGGCGTGCTGGGCGGGCGCATTGTCGCGTCGGGATCGCCGGAGGACATCGAGGGGAACACGCAGTCGATCACCGGCGCGTATCTGTCGGGGCGCAAGCGCATCGAGATACCCAAGCACCGGCGGCAGTCGGCGAACCGCAACATCACCTTGCGCCGGGCCCACGGCCACAACCTGCGCGATCTGACGGTGCCGTTTCCCATCGGGGTCTTCACCTGCGTGACGGGCGTGTCGGGTTCAGGCAAGTCGACGCTGGTCATCGACACCCTGCTGCGGGCGCTGGCGCACAAGCTGCACGGGGCGAAGGCGCCGGTGGCCCCCCACGACGGCATCGAGGGGATGCAGCACGTGGACAAGGTGATCGACATCGATCAGGCGCCCATCGGCCGCACACCGCGGTCAAACCCGTCGACGTACACCGGCGTCTTCACGCACATCCGCGATCTGTTCGCCAACCTGCCCGAATCGAAGGCGCGCGGGTACAAGCCGGGCCGCTATTCGTTCAACGTCAAGGGTGGCCGCTGCGAGGCCTGCCAGGGTGACGGCATCCTGCGCATCGAGATGCACTTCCTCCCCGACGTCTACATTGAATGCGAGGCCTGCGCGGGGCGGCGGTACAACCGGGAGACGCTGGAGGTTCGTTACCGCCAGGCCAGCATCGCCGACGTCCTGGACATGACGGTGGCCCAGGCCTGCGACTTTCTGGAAAACATCCCCAAGGTCCGGCAGAAGCTGGACACCCTGCGCGAGGTGGGGCTGAGCTACATCAAGCTGGGGCAGTCGGCGACGACGCTGTCGGGCGGCGAAGCGCAGCGGGTGAAGCTGTCGAAGGAGCTGGCCAAGAAGTCCAGCGGGCGAACCGTGTACATCCTGGACGAGCCGACGACCGGCTTGCACTTCGCGGACATCGCGCAGCTGCTGTCGGTGCTGAATCGCCTGGTCGACGCCGGCAACACCGTCATCGTCATCGAGCACAACCTGGACGTCATCAAGACCGCCGACTGGATCATCGATCTGGGGCCCGAGGGCGGACCGGGCGGCGGGCAGGTGATCGCGCAGGGGCCGCCCGAGGACGTGGCGCGCGTGGCGGCCAGTTACACCGGGCAGTTTCTGCGCAAGGTCTTATAGCGCCGGCGGGGCGGGCGACGGCGGCGCCGCCGACGGCGATTCGGACGCAGTCTCGACGAACGACTGCACCACCTTCGGTTCGCGCATGCGCCAGATGCGCCCGTCGAGGAGGAAGTGGTGGAGGTTGACGAAGGTGATGACGGTGGCGCTGATGATGGCGGCGTCACCGAAGAGACCGCCGGCGAGCGCGAACAGGCCGGGGTTGATCACGATGCCCAGCAACAGCACGGTCAGGACGTAGGCGGCAAAGGCGCGCGGGCTGGCGGGCGTGGCCTGCGTGCGGCGCTCCTTGGCGTTGTGCCAGCTGGTCAGGGCCAGGTACTGCAGGCCGTGAAAGACGGGGACCAGCACGATGTTGAAGAACGGATTGAACAGCGCCCAGCCGAACCAGAGGACCTGCGTCGCCACGATGGCGTAGGTCGGCCAGGGCAAGGGGAGGCCGCGGCGGCGGCGACGGGCCGCCAGCAGCGCGACGCTGGACAAACTGGCGACCAGCGCCGCCACGCCGACGGCCAGCGCCCACCCAGGAAGATGAACGCCAGGGAAGGTCCCCCGCACGATCTGATAGGCGGGGTTCCGCGCCGAACCGTCCACCCGGAGAAGGCCGAGCAGGGACAGCAGCCACGACACATGCAGCGGCACGGCCAGCAGCCGCTTTTCGTCGGGCGCCAGCCGCGCGCCCTGGCGCAGGGGATAGATCATGGCCAGGCCCAGCGACTGGCCGGAGTAGTGATAGCCGGACCACACGACGTAGATGAGGAAATACGCCGGCGCCACGGTGGTGGGAAATCGCAGCGCCGCCAGGGCCGCCGCCGCCAGGACGACCGGAACCACGATGGTGACCAGCGGGTGGGCGCGAATGATCTCCCGGGAGGTGTAGGCGCGCCGGTAGGTCGCCGCATAGTGCGGGCCCACGACCAGGATCGACAGCGCCGTGGCCAGCAGCGCGGCGTGGGCGCCGTGACCGGTCGCCATCAACATCAAGAAGGCGGCCGACACCAGCACGGTCACGCCCGGCCCCAGAAGCAGAAAATCCCAGGCCGGGCTCATCAGGAACCAGGACGGACGGACGCTGGCGGCCGGCAGGGTCGGCGATGACGACGGCGAGGGAATGTTCAATTGTAGTCGCGACGGCGGCGATGAACCAATCACTGCGCGCCGGCAGGGGTTCGCCACCGATCGTGACGACAGCTTTCCGCAGGCGCGGTTATCGGTCGATGTGGGACGGGCGGCGCAAGACGAGGAGGCCGAATCCCTCCCGCACCGGAAAGCTGGCCGTGTAGCCGCGCGCCTCGAAGAATGCCTGAAACCAGGTGGTGGTGTCGGATGGTGGTTGGCCCACGAAGAGGATCTGGTCGGCCCTGCGCAGCACACCGTCGGCGGCCGCGCGTACGTATGCCTTGGTCGACTCGTCGAGCGCAAAGGGCAGCGGATAGATGCGGTTGGGAACCGGATAGGCGGTGAGGGGCGAGTAAAGAAAGCTCCCCTGCTCGGCGGCGTGCCGCCAGTCGGACTGGTTCGAGAGCGGATGGCCCGAGCACACGAACAGCGGCGCGGTACCAGCCGGGTCGACCGTGCGGACCGCGCGCAGCGGAGCGCGGGTGCTGGCCTGGCCGTCGGGGCGCGCCCAGTCCTTGGCGGCAAAGAGGATGGGGACGGGCAGCAGACACAGCAGCAGCGCCAGTCTGGCCAGCGGAGCAGGCGCGCGTCGGTACAGGAAAGCCACGACCAGCGCCTGGGCGACAGCGGTGTGCAGCAGATAGCGCTCGATGAGCACCGTCTGGCCGGTGGCGCGGGAAGCGACGAACAGAGCGAGCGGCGGCAGCAGCCACCAGCCGCACGCCAGTGCCAGCGTCGAAATCGAGTCGCTGTCATCGCGCTTGCGATGGATGAAGCGGCGGCGGAAGAGCACCAGCAGCGGGACGAGGCCGGCCAGCGACAGCAGCGCCGTACCCGGCGTCAGCACGCCGAAGAAGCGCCGCCAGCCAGGCGCCGCCAGGTATGACAGGCCGCCGCTGCGACGAAAGAAGTCGCGCAAGAAAGGGATCAGCGGCGCCACGAGAAGCGCGCTG
>DATLVT010000513.1:0-3047 GCA_035577105.1 Polyangia bacterium | reverse complement strand
GCCCCGATCCGCGGGTCGAGCTGGCCGAGGAAGAGCTGCTGGCCACCTCCGATCCCGAGGACGAGGCGCGCGCGGCGCGGGTGCGGAGCGCCGTCGAGCATTTCGTGGCCGGGCTGTCGGCGGAGGAGGCGCTGGTTTTTCGTCTGTCGCTGGTCGAGGAGCGCAGCCACGACGAGGCAGCCAGGACGGCGGGGATCAGCGCCCGACGCTGCAAATATCTCAGGATGAAGCTGCTGGTACGAGCGGCGGCGGATCCGGTGCTGCGGCAGGTGCTGGCAGAGGTGACGGAGTCGTGAGCCTGCTCTTTCACAGGCGCCAGATCGCGCGGGCGGTGGCGGGCGAGCTGCCCACGGCGCTCGAAAACGAGCTGCGCGAACATCTGCGCGGCTGCGCGCGGTGCAGGGCCTACTATGATCGCGTGAGCGCGGTCGCCGACGCGCTGAACCCGGGTGCGGGGGCGGCCCGCGCACAGGCGCGGCTGGCCGCCGCGCTTGACGACGCCGCCGGGCCGCCCGCGCTCGCGGCCGCGACATCGGCTGGCCGGCCGTCGAGACGGCGTCTCTGGGCGGCGTCGTTCATCCTGGCGCCCGCCGCGATTGTCGTCCTGTGGGCCGTGCGCGCCCGTCAGCCACCGGCGCCCGACGGTTCCCCCGACCAGCTCACGCTCCGAGGCCAGACCGACAGCTCATCGCGGAGCGGTGCCTCGCCTGCACCGGCCACGGCCGGCCCCTCGATCCTGATCTACGCCAGCCGGCGAACAGGACCCACCACCCACGGTCCGGTGCGACTGGTCAGCGCCCTGCCCGGCTCGGGTGAAGGACGTGTGTCGTCTGCGGACTATCTCCAGTTCAGCGTGGCGGGCCTTCGCTCCCCCGCTTACGTGACGATCGTGGGCATCGACGCCGACGACGGCGTTCATCGATACGTTCCGCGTTCGGATGGGCCCGCCCTGTCCGTACAGCCCACCGGCGAGCCCACCGTCGTCGGTCCCAGCATCGATCTCGGACAAGGACACCGTCCGGGGCGCCTTCGTCTCATCGCCGCGTTCTCGGCGCAGCCGCTGGACAGCGACGCGCTGGCGGCGCTGACGAGCGCCGATCGGTCGCGACCCGACGGCGACGCGCTGGAAGGCGCGACGCCTGGGCAGGTGATAACCGGGTTGCTGATCGTCGAACCATGACAGTCGGTGAGCACTCACGACGCCCGAGGCGCAGCGGCCTGGCCGTGGGCATCCTGGCCGTCGCCGCGCTGGCGGGATCGGCCAGGGGCGCGCCGGCGCCCGCGCTGACGACGCCGGGCGATGTGTACGCCATCGTCGTCGGGTACAACGGCGGCCGCCCCGGCTTGCCGGACCTGCACTTTGCCGACGACGACGCCGTCCGCCTGTCGCTGTTGCTGGGCGGCCTGGCCGCCCCCACGCAAGCAAACCACATCGTGCTTCTGACCGACTTTGACGCCGACACCCAGCGCGGCATCGCGCGCGCCGGGCTTCGTTCCGTCCCCGCTGCTTCTCCCACGCGAACGGCGTTGTTCGCCGCATTCCACGACATCGCCACCGCGCTGGCCGCGCGCCCTGGCGGCGCCGGCCCGCCCACCTTCTATTTCATCTACGCCGGCCACGGCCTGCACGGCCGCATCCTGCTGAAGCCGGAACAAGCCACCGACGCCGCCATCACCGGCCACGAGCTGCGCGCGGCGGTGGCCGAGCTGGTGCAGTCGGCGCCCATGCTGCGCTCCTTCATCTTCCTCGACGCCTGTCGCTCGCAGAGCCTGTTCACCGAACGGGGCGCCGCCACCGCCCCCGATGCCGAGATCGGCCCTGATCTGTCCGCGGAGGTGGCCACGCTGGAGCAGCGCACGCGGGTGGTGACCATCGGCGTGCTGACCGCGGCGTTCTCGGGACGTCCGGCGGGCGAGGTGCGCTCGCTGGGCGCGGGCTATTTCTCGCACGTGCTGGCGTCGGGGCTGGCGGGCGCGGCCGACGCGGACGGGGACGAGCTGGTCTCGTTTGCAGAGCTGGCCGCCTTTGTCGCCTACAACACCGAGCGCCTGACCGCGCAGCGTCCGTGGTTCTCGCCTCCCGGCGGCGATTTCTCGACGACCGCCGTCGATCTGCGGGCGGCGCGCACGCGCCTGGAGCTGACCGGTTCGCCCTCCGGGCGCTATCTGATCGAGGCCAGCAGCGGCCGGCCCATCTTCGCCGAGGCGGTGAAAGGAGATCGGCGGGCGCTGCGGCTGTCCCTGCCGGCGGGACGGTATCGTGTGCTGCGGGCGGCGGGCGCGGACGGGCAACCGGCGCAGTCCACCGACGTCGAGCTGATGGCGGGCATGCCGGTGGATCTCTCCCGGGCGATCTGGTCCGACGCAACGCCCACCTCCATCGTCCCACCCCCGACGCTGGCCCGCGGAGACAGCGCCGCCGCCGAGGCGAACCGGAACGGCAGCGAGGGAGACGAGCCCGCCGCGCCGGTTTTCTCGTCGGCGTTCACGTCGGAGGCGGTCTCGACGTTGACCGCCGCGTACCACGCGGGCCGCGAGCCGCCCAGCGGCGGCGTCGGCACCAGGAACGCCGTGGGGATCAGCGCGACGCTGGGCCAGGCGCCCGCCGCTGTGGGCGGCGTCGAGCTGGGCGCCGCCCTTCGCTACCGCCGCCGCTTTCGCGGTCTCTCCGCCGGCGCCAGCGCCGCGTTCGGCAGCTCGTCGCACGCGGCGATCACCACCTATCGTCTGGAACGCTGGACGGTGCTGGCCGAGGCTGGTCCGCGCTGGACGATCTTGGAGGGTGGGCTGGAGCTGGCCGTTTCGCTGGCGGCGGGCGGTGGGCCCGTGGTGCGCAGGGGAAGCGATGGCGCCATCAGCGGCGATGCCTTCGCGCCCGTGCTGGGGCTGAACGCAGTCGCCACCGTGCGCCTGGCTGACCGGTGGTCGCTGGTTCTGGATCTGCGTGCCGCGGTCCAGTGGGTCAGCGTCGACGGATCACGCGCGCGGGCGACCGGCCTGGCCGGACAGTCGGGGATCGAATGGGCCTTTTGATGCGGTCCTCGCGG
>DATLVT010000512.1:0-5422 GCA_035577105.1 Polyangia bacterium | reverse complement strand
TGGGCGCCCACATCGCGCTGATCGCCCTGACCGGTTACGGGCAACCGGAAGATCGGCAGCGCACGATGGACGCCGGCTTTGACGCCCACCTGACCAAACCGGTGGGCTATCCAGAGCTGGAGGCGATGCTGCGCGGGCGGGCCGGGCCAAGCTGAACGGCGTGGCGCGGGCCCGAGCGGTCAGAAACGCCGATCAGAAATCGGAGCGGCCGCCCGACATGCAGCCACCGCAGTCGACGCTGGTGGGCATGGCCATGCAGGCGAAGGGACAGTAGGTGATCGTGCTCAGCGTCTTCTGGACGGTGCCGCAGCCGGTGGCGGTCCCGCTGACCGTGAGCAGCGCATAGCCGCCGTGGTCGTGCAGCTTCTGGGCGCAGGAGATGGCGCCACTGGCGGCCATCCATCCTGGTAGCTTGGCCCACATCTGGGCCTGGTTGGCGACGGCATAGTCGTCGTCGGCGCACGATTCGATGACGGTGCAGTCACCGGGGGCCGGCGCCTTGGCATTTCCGGCCTTGAGCACGACGCACAGGCGGTAATGGCCCGGGCAATCGGTGGTCAGCATGTCCGTTGACCACGGCTCGGTCGGTTTGGCGGTCGGATCGGCGGGACACCGGGCGGTGCCACCGCTCACCTGGGTGGAAACGACGCCGACCACCGCGCCGGCGCTGGCGCCGGCGTCAGCGCTGCTTGCACCGGCGTCGGTGGGGGGAGCCATGCTCACAAAGCAGGGTGACAGGTTGTCGATCTGCCAGCGCCCGTGAACGAGGCAGGTGCCGCACGTCTGGGCGCCACCGTCGGTGCCGCCCATCCCGCCGCTGCCGCCGCTGCCGCTGTTGCCGCTGCCGCCGGTTCCGCCGGTGCTTGGGCCGGACGAACCACAACCGGCCGATGCCAGCAGGGCGACCAGCGTCAGTGTCGAGACCCGCGCCAGAGTCGCTGCCGCCGTCGCTGTTCCTGCCGTCCCGCTGCGCCCCAGCATGTTCGTTCTCCTTCGCCGGGCCCATCTTGTCGGTGGGCAGCGGGTTGGTCAAACGACGCGCGGTGGAGGAGAGGCGCGGCCCGCGGCGACCACCGCCCGATCACTGTGAGCGGCGAAGCCCTCGGCCGGCCTGGCGACCCCGCCAGCGCCGTCGGGCGCCGGCGAGGGCGAGCAGGATCAACACCCAGGCAGCGCCGCCAGCGCCGTCAGACATGCGACAGCCGCAACCGACGTTCTTGAGATTGGGAGAAGGGGCCGTCGTGCCTGCCGCCCCACCGACTCCGGCGTCAGCGGACCGGGCGGCGTCACTGCCGGCGCCGGCGCCGCCGGGTCCACCGGGCGGCGTTGTGCCCATGCCGGCGTCGGGGCGCATGCCGGGGTCCATGACGCACTGGCCTTTGGTGCACGCCGATCCGACCGGGCATTTCGCGCCGACGCAGCTGTCGATGCAGTTGCCGCCCTGACAGTGGGTGCCGGGCGAGCAGGTCACCGCCGCGCAGTCACTGGGGATGCAGGCGTTGTTCGAACAGGTGGTGCCGGTGGGGCATCCCTTGCAAGGGCAGTTGCTGCACACGCCGACCGGATTCACGTCGGCGCCCTTGGGCGGCTGAACCAGGCAGGTGAAGCCGGTGTCGCATTTCAGGCTGGCGCAGACGTCGACGCACCCGCCGTGGCGGCAGGCCTGGCCGTAGGGGCAGACGATCCCCTCGCACTCGCCGCGACACTGGCCACCGCGGCAGAGCTGTCCGGTCGCGCAGGTCACGGACTTGCAGCTCGATTCGACGCAGATGCCGGTGGCGGCATCGCACTCGAAGGTCAGCGGGCAGGGATAGAACTCACTTTGGGTGCAGCTGGGGACACAATTGCCGCGATAGCAAACCTTCTGCGGCGGGCAGATCGCGCTGCCTTCGTCGACGGTGCCGTCGCAGTTGTCGTCGACGGCGTTGCAGGTCTCGGCGACAGGCGTCTGGTCAGGAACGCAGGTCAACATGCCGGCCCGACACTGCATGCTTCCGGCGGCGCAGGCACCGGGCAGGCCGGTGCTGCAGCTGCCGCCGCCACCGCTGCACGAGATGCCGCCCACGCGGGTGACCAGGTCGTTGAAGTTGTTGTCGGTGAACTTGCCGTCGTCCTCCCAGCCAAAATAAAACGAGCCCGGCTCGGCGGCGCTCTGCCAGGTCAGCACGCGAATGGCGTTGAGGGGGACGTCGGCGATCGGCATGCCGGCGCGATCGAGGCCGTTGAACCGACGTTCCGTGTAGAACGTGTACAGCGGCTCGGTCTGGAGCGCGCCGGTGGCCGACAGTGCGCCGCAGGTGGAGGAGTAGCTGGCCATGAAGAAGCCGACCTTGGTCACGCCGGCCGGCAGGGTCAACGTCTTGGTGGTGCCGGGCGTCTGCGCGTCGGCGCAGGTGAGAAAGACGTTGAGGTCGGAGAGCGGGGGTGGGACGTTGCCGGGACGAACCGGATACCAGCCGAAGGCGTGACCGTATCGCGACCCGCCCTTGGACAGGACTTTGAAAGTGAGCTGACAGCCGGGATCGAACGTCTCCTGGTTGATCGTCGCGTTGGCCACGGCGCCGACGGTGGCAGCGGTTCCGCCCAGAGAGACCTCGCTGTCATCGAGACACGCCTGCACGTTCAGTCCGCTGGTGCAGGCGCCGGTGTTGCTGATGATAACGGGGACCACAGTCCCGTCCGGCTGTTGAACGGCCGCCGCCGCCAGCGGCCACAGCGCGGAGGAGAGCAAGGCCAGCGTGGTGAATGACGCTCTGCCGAGCCTTATCTGCGACCGGCCCGACATGACCTGCACCTGACAGTCATACCGAGGGCATCGTTACTTGAACAGATCAAATTTGACGGCATCGGCGATGGCCTGCAATCCGGCGACGTTGGGGTGCAGGTTGTCGCCGGCGTTGAACATGGCGGCATAATGTATCGGGTTGGCGGGGTCGTGCGTGGCGGTGTCCTGGTCGATGATCCCGTCGCAGCCGCTGTCGGCGCCCCGGATGAAGGCGTTGATGGCGGTGCGGCCGGGCTCTTTCTGGGGCGACCAGTAGTTGGCGTTCTGAAAGGGGGTCAGCGTCGAGCAGAGGAACTTGATCCCCTTGTCGTGGGCCTTGGCGACCATCCCTTTGATCTTGTCGATCTCGGATTGCGCCGAGGGATTGAAATTGCCGAGGTCGTTGATGGGATTGTCCGAAAAGATCACCCACTTCACGTTGGGCTGTGAAAGTACGTCTCTATCAAAGCGGCTGACCGCGTTGGCCACACCGTCGCCGCTGATCCCTTGATTCAGCACGCCGATGACGCGGTTGCCGGCCACCAAGCGGACCGCCAGATCGTTCGGCCAGCGCCGGTTGGCGTCGGACGGCGCGATGTAGCCATCAGTGATCGACGCGCCCAACGTCACGACGGCGCCCTCGGCATCGGGATTCATGACGTCGAGGTTCGAAAGGAAGAAATAGCTGCCGTTGTTCTGCGCGCCGTTCAGCGTGGCGGCCGAGACCATGTTGCCGCCCACGGCATAGTTGGTCTGGAACCCCGACTGGTGGCAGGTGGCGCCGTTGTGGGAGACGACGAAGAAGCTGACCGCCACGTCGGACACGGGCTTGACCATGAAATCCGCGCCGTCGCTGACCGCGTACATGCCGGCCGGGATGGTGACGTCGGGTTTGCCGGCGAACAGGAGGGCCTTGTCGGTGGCCGGATCGATCGACGATCCGGTGGTCCGCTGGGCCAGGTGCACGTCTCTGATCTGCAGTGGTCCGCTGCTGAAGGTGTTGGAGATCCGGACGCGCGCGGCGTTGCCGCCGATGCTGGTGTGCACGATCTCGCGCATGGTCTGGTTGTTGAATCCGCCGCCGCACCCCTGCGGCGAGGAGGCCCAGGTCCCGGTCCAGGTCATGCTGGGGGCGGGCAAGTCAATCTTGGCGTCCATGCCCGCATCGCCCGGCGCGGGCGCGTCGTCGCCGCCCGGCGCATCCATGGCGACCGCGCCGCCAGCACCGCCGCTGGCGCCAGGCCCGGCGTCGGCCTGCCCACCCGTGCCGGCGATCGAACCACCCGACCCGGAGCCGCCAGAGCCAGCTGGACCGGCGGCGTCCGAGCTGCCGCCGGAGCCGGGACTACCCGTGCTTGCTCCCCCGCCGGAACAGGCGACCGAGGACGTGGCAACAGCGAAGACAGCGATCAGAAACCAGGAATGAGGAGTTTGCATGGAGTCCGGTCATTGAATAGACGCCGCTGGCCGGAAAGGCAGGCAATTGTCTTGGTTTCACCAGGATCCTGGTGTCGGCCCGGACGTCCGACGCGCGCGGCGCTGCGCGCTTGCCCTGCTGACGTCAGCGGCGGCGCTGCCGTCGCGACGACCACCGGGCTTGCAACTCGCCGACGATGCCGCGCCGGAAGGCCAGCACGCAGACGATGAAGATGCTGCCGGTGATGACCGTGACCCATTGCCCCAGCCCGGAGAGGTAGTTCTCGATGGCGGCGATCACGAAGGCACCGACCACGGGGCCGAACACGGTGCCCATCCCGCCCAGCAAGGTCATCAGCACCACCTCGCCCGACGTCGTCCAGTGCACGTCGGTCAGCGACGCCAGCTGAAAGACGATGGCCTTGGTAGCGCCGGCCAGCCCGGCCAGCGCGGCCGACAGCACGAACGAGATCAGCTTGTAACGGTCGACGTCATAGCCAAGGGAGATGGCGCGGGGCTCGTTTTCGCGGATGCCCTTCAGCACCTGGCCAAATGGCGAATGGATGATTCGATAGATGAACCAGAACGCTGCCAGGAAGATCACCAGGACGACGCCGTACATGATCCACGGGTTCTCCAGATCCAGCAGGCCGAACAGCCGCCCGCGCGGGACCGACTGGATGCCGTCTTCACCGTGCGTGAACGGGGCCTGCAGGTAAAAGAAGTAGGCCATCTGGGCCAGGGCCAGCGTGATCATGGCGAAGTAGATCCCTTGCCGGCGAATGGCCAGCGCGCCGGTGACCGCGCCCAGCGCCGTCGCCGCCGCCGTGCCGGCCAGGATCGCGGCCTCGGGCGGAAAGCCCCACTCCTTGGCGGCGTGGGCTGACACGTAACCGGCCGTGCCCAGGAACATGGCGTGTCCGAAGGAGAGCAGGCCGGAAAACCCCAGCAGCAGGTTGAAGGCGCACGCGAAGAGGGCCAGACAGAGCGCCTTCATCAAGAACACCGGGTAGACCCCCAGCGCCGGCGCGACGATCAGGACGGCGGTCAGCGCCACCACGCCGACGGTGACGGCCGACGGGCGCCCTGGGCGCAGCCACGGCTGGGGGACGCGTGCCGGTGTCTGGGGGGCAGCCATCGCTCTATCGCTCTCGCCCGAACAGGCCGCGCGGCTTGATCAGCAGGACGGCGACCATCACCACGAAGATCACCGTGTTCGACGCCTCGGCGTAAAAATATTTG
>DATLVT010000511.1:0-3537 GCA_035577105.1 Polyangia bacterium | reverse complement strand
CAACGCCATGGGGACCAACCTGACGGCGCAGGTGCGCAACATCGCCGAGGTGACCACGGCGGTCGCCCGCGGCGACCTGTCGCGCAAGATCACCGTCGACGTCAAGGGCGAGATCCTGGAGCTGAAGAACACCCTGAACACCATGGTCGATCAGCTGAACGCCTTCGCGTCGGAGGTCAGCCGCGTGGCGCGCGAGGTGGGCACCGAAGGCAAGCTGGGCGGCCAGGCCCAGGTGCCGGGCGTGGGCGGCACCTGGAAGGATCTCACCGACAACGTGAACTCGATGGCGTCGAACCTGACGAACCAGGTGCGCAACATCGCCGAGGTGACCATCGCCGTGGCCAACGGCGATCTGTCGCGCAAGATCACCGTCGACGTTCGCGGCGAGATCCTGCAGCTGAAGGAGGCCATCAACACCATGGTCGAACAGCTGCGCTCGTTCGCCAGCGAGGTGACGCGCGTGGCCCGCGAGGTCGGCACCGAGGGCCGTCTGGGCGTGCAGGCCGTGGTCCCCGGCGTGGCCGGCACCTGGAAGGATCTCACCGACTCGGTCAACGCCATGGGGACCAACCTGACGGCGCAGGTGCGCAACATCGCCGAGGTGACCACGGCGGTCGCCCGCGGCGACCTGTCGCGCAAGATCACCGTCGACGTCAAGGGCGAGATCCTTGAGCTGAAGAACACCATCAACACCATGGTCGATCAGCTGCGCGCCTTTGCCAGCGAGGTGACGCGCGTGGCCCGCGAGGTCGGCACGGAAGGGCGCCTGGGCGGCCAGGCCGACGTCCCCGGCGTGGCCGGCACCTGGAAGGATCTCACCGACTCGGTGAACGTCATGGCCGCCAACCTGACCAACCAGGTGCGCGGCATCGTCAAGGTCGTCACCGCCGTGGCCAACGGCAACCTGCGCCAGAAGCTGACCGTCGAGGCCAAGGGCGAGGTGGCGGCGCTGGCCGAGACCATCAACAACATGACCGACACGCTGGCGACGTTCGCCGAGCAGGTCACCAACGTCGCCCGCGAGGTCGGCGTGGAAGGCCGCCTGGGCGGGCAGGCCAACGTCCCCGGCGCCGCCGGCACCTGGAAGGATCTGACCGGCAACGTGAACCTCCTGGCCGCCAACCTGACCACGCAGGTGCGCGCCATCGCCGAGGTGGCCACCGCCGTCACCAAGGGCGACCTGACCCGATCGATCCAGGTCGAGGCGCGCGGCGAGGTGGCCGAGCTGAAGGACAACATCAACACGATGATCGACAACCTGCGCGCCACCACCGACAGCAACCAGGAGCAGGACTGGCTGAAGACCAACCTGGCCAAGTTCACCAGCCGGCTGCAGGGGCAGCGCGATCTGGTCACCGTCGGCAAGATGCTGCTGTCCGAGCTGTCGCCGCTGGTCGAGGCCCAGCACGGCGTCATCTATCAGATGGAGCGCGGCGAGCCGGGCGAGGTCACCGACGTCGCCGAACACAAGACGCTGCGCCTGCTGGCCGGTTATGCCCAGCGGCCCGATCAGCCGGACACCATCCCGGTGGGCGTGGGGCTGGTCGGGCAGGCCGCCGCCGAGAAACAGCGCATCCTGCTGACGGATATCCCGCCCGAGTACACCCAGATCCAGTCCAGCCTGGGCGGCGCCTCTCCCAAGAGCGTCCTGGTGCTCCCCGTGCTGTTCGAAGGCGAGACCATGGCCGTCATCGAGCTGGCCGGCTTGCGGGCGTTCACCAACACCCACCTGGTCTTTCTGGATCAGCTGACCCAGTCCATCGGCGCCGTGCTGAACACCATCGAGGCGACGATGCGCACCGAAAATCTGTTGTTGCAGTCGCAGCAGCTGACCGCCGAGCTGCAGACGCGGCAGATCGAGCTTCAGCGCACCAATGAAGAGCTGGCCTCCAAGGCCAAGCAGCTGGCCGAGCAGAACGCCGAGGTCGAGCGCAAGAACAAAGAGGTCGAGCAGGCCCGTCGCGCCCTGGAAGAAAAGGCCGCCGAGCTGGCGCTGACCAGCAAGTACAAGTCCGAGTTCCTGGCCAACATGTCGCACGAGCTGCGCACGCCGCTGAACTCGATCCTGATCCTGGGCCAGCAGCTGGCCGAGAACATCGGCGGAAACCTGACCAGCAAGCAGATCGACTTTGCCAAGAACATCCACTCGGCCGGCACCGACCTGTTGACGCTGATCAGCGACATCCTTGACCTGTCAAAGATCGAGTCGGGCACGGTCACCGTCGAGCCCGAGGAGATCACCTTCAGCTCGCTGCGCGACAGCGTGCACCGAACCTTCCACCACATCGCCGAGACCAAGGCCATCGGATTCAACGTCGAGATCGACCACGCCCTGCCGCGGTCGTTCTCCAGCGACCCCAAGCGCCTGCAGCAGATCCTCAAGAACCTGCTGTCGAACGCCTTCAAGTTCACCGCCCAGGGCTATGTCTCCATGACGGTGCGGCACGTGGTCTCCGGCTGGTCGCCCGATCATCCGGTGCTGTCGGCGGGCGCGTCGTCCATCTCGTTCACCGTGTCCGACACCGGCATCGGCATCGCCACCGAAAAGCAGAAGCTGATCTTCGAGGCGTTCCAGCAGGCCGACGCCGGCACCAGCCGCAAGTACGGCGGCACCGGCCTGGGCCTGGCCATCAGCCGCGAGCTGGCAAATTTGTTGGGCGGCGAGATCAAGCTGACCAGCCGCGCCGGCGAGGGGAGCACCTTCACGCTCTACCTGCCGCTGACGTACACCGGCCCGGCGCGCGATGTCTTGATCCCCTCGGCGTCCTCGTCGGGGACGTCAGGGGCGCATCACGTCCGCGCGGCCATACCCGTGCTGACGGTGGCCAAGACCGAGGAAGCCATCTCCGACGATCGCGACGCCATCGCCGGCGGCGATTCGGTGCTGCTGATCGTCGAGGACGATCCGCACTATGCCCGCATCCTGCTGGGGATCGCCCGCGGCAAGGGGTTCCGGGGCATCGTCGCCCAGCGCGGCCAGCAGGCGCTGTCGCTGGCGCGCGAGTTCCACCCCACGGCCATCACCCTGGACGTGTTCCTGCCCGACATGCTGGGCTGGACCGTCCTCAACAACCTCAAGCTGGATCCCGGCACCCGGCACATCCCGGTGCAGATGCTGTCCGTCGAGGAAGAGCGCCAGCACGGGCTGGCCCACGGGGCCTTCTCTTACCTGGTCAAGCCGGCCACCACCGGCGATCTGGAAGCGGCCATGGATCGGTTGAAGACCTACGTCGCCCCCCACACCAAACGCCTGCTGGTCATCGAGGACAACGACCGCGAGCGGGCCAGCATCGTCGAGCTGCTGGCGCACGACGACATCGAGATCGCGGCGGCGGCCACCGGCAATGAGGCGCTGGACATGCTGCGCGAGCAGGCCTTCGATTGCTGCGTGGTCGATCTGCGGCTGCCCGACATGAGCGGCTTCGAGCTGCTCGAGCGGCTGCAGGCCGACGCCTCGCTGCGAGACATTCCGATCGTCGTGTTCACCGGCAAGGAGCTCTCGCAGAGCGAGGAGGAGCGGCTGCGCGCGGTCGCCAA
>DATLVT010000510.1:0-2374 GCA_035577105.1 Polyangia bacterium | reverse complement strand
CCGAGGGGATTGCCGTTCCTGATGTCGCCTGGGAGGTCTTCCAGCGTTACACGCTGCCCTGATGGAAGGAACCACATGAACATCACCAGAATCATCAACCAGGGCGGCCGCAGGCCTCCCGAGAAAACGCAAAATATGAATGCGATTGGCTGGCTCGGAATCTCCGTCAGCCTCTTTCTATATACCGGCTGTGCAAGTCACGGGGCGGCAGGCGGAAGCGACGGCCCAGTGGCCGCCGGTTCTGGCGGTGCCGTCGGCAGCGGTGGCAGCGCAGCGCCGATCGGCAGCGGCGGTTCGGGAAGCGGTGGGACCGGCAGCGGCGGCATTGGCAGCGTGGGCCGCGGGACCGGTAGCGGCAGCGGCGGCGCAGCGGTCGACGCCCCGCAGATCATCGACAGCGGGCCGTCGTCGTCGGACGGCGCCGCGCAGGGGCCGTGCACGGCCAATACATTGAAGGCCGGCAACACCACCATGATGATCCAGAGCGGCGGCGCCACCCGGATGTACATCGTGCACGTGCCGACCAAGTACGACGGGAAGGCGCGCCTGCCGCTGGTGATCGACATGCACGGAAAAGGCGACACCGCCGCGCACCAGATCACCTGGTCGGGGTGGCGGGAGAAGGCCGACGCCGTCGGGTTGGTCGTGATCTATCCCCAGGGGATCGGGAACTCGTGGAACGGCGGTCCGGCGGGCTGTCCGATCTTGAAGTGTTGCTGTGAGCCCGCCCAGGATCAAAACATCGACGACGCGGGTTTCATCCGGGCGGTGGTGACCAAGACCGCGCAGGACGGTTGCATCGATCTCAAGCGGGTCTACGCCACCGGTCTTTCGAACGGCGGCATCATGTCGCAATGGCTGGCGTGCGATGCCGCTGACATGTTCGCCGCGGTGGCGCCCGTGTCGGGCCCGAACATGATTGATTGCAAACCGTCGCGCCCCATCTCGGTGGTGCTGTTCCGGGGCACGCTGGACAGCGGCGTCCTTTACAACGGCGGCAACTCGTCACCGACGGGGCACGTCTGGCCCAGCGCCATGGCCGATTATGACAAATGGGCCGGCCTGGATTCCTGCACGGACATGCCGGCACCACTGCCCATGTATCCGGTCTGTCAGATTCGCAGCAAGTGTGCTGGCGGATCCGAGATCATCCTGTGCTCGCCCAAGGCGCCTCACAACATGTACGCCACAGCCATGAGCCAGATGGTGGGCGTTGCGGACGTGGCCTGGGAGATCTTCCAGCGCCACACGCTGCCATGAGCGGGCAAGACAGCAGCCATGACCGCATCGCAGTAGACACATCCACAGTCACGAGGTCTCTATGAAACTCAGTTGCCGCACTCTGTGTATTTCCATGGCGGTGAGTCTTCTCGGTTGCAGCGGCGGCGGGAGCGGCGGGGCTCCCACGGCAGGCGGCAGCGGTGGCGCCATCGGCAGTGGCGGCTCATCGGGCAGCGGCGGCGTGATCAGCGGCAGCGGCGGCCAGTCCGGCAATCCAGGTGGCAGCGGCGGCCAAATGACGGGCTCGGGCGGGACGGCCGGCAAGCAGGGTGAGGTTGATGCAGGCCCCGCCGCCGATGCTGGCTCGCCCGGCGACGGCGCGGGCGCGGGTTGTCCAGCCGGCGCGCTGGTGTGCGAGGATTTCGAGAAGTACGCCGCCGGCGGCGACGTCACCGCCGGTGGATGGAGCGTCATGCAGACGTCGGCCACCGTACAGGTCGATACGACCAAGCCCTTCGCGGGCGGAAAGGGCCTCCACCTCACGGCGCCCGGGGGCGGGGCCAAGACCGCGGCACTGCTCGTTCGTCAGGGCGCCCCGCTGTTTCCGATTGCCGGGAATTCATTTTACGGCCGCATGATGGTGTGGATCACCGATGCGCCGGCAGGCGTCCATTTCAACAACGTGATCGCCAGCGGCAACCTGCCGAACTCGACCCGGATCGCGAAGTACGGTTTCGGGGCACTGGCGGCCAAGACCACGGCCGCCTACACCGTCCGAAACGATCCGGCGGGTCCCCCGGTGGTCGATTGCTACTTCGGAGGGGGACCCGCCGTTCCGACCAGGCAGTGGGTCTGCGTGGAATGGAGGTTCGATGGCGCGGGCAACGAAATGCACTACTGGTACGACGGCAAACCGGTCAGCGACGTCGTGAAGAACGCCGGGGTTTGCGTCGCTGGATCAGCGCCCGTCTGGACGGCGCCCACGTTCGCGGACATTCAGCTTGGCTGGTTCCAAAATCAAGCCAGCACGATCCCGCTCGAGATGTGGATGGACGATATCGTCATTCACGACACCCAACGGGTCGGCTGCCCGATGAAGTGACTGGGCCTGGTCAACCCGAATGGCGCGCTCGGTCCGCGGAGCGTCATGGGA
>DATLVT010000509.1:0-2569 GCA_035577105.1 Polyangia bacterium | reverse complement strand
GGCAGCGGCAGGCAACGCGGAGACAGCGCCGGCCGCCGAGGGCACGGCTGAAGGAAAGCTGCAGCCCGAGTACACGCCTTACGCCCGCAAGCACCTTCGCCACGTCGTCGACTGGAAGGCGACCGTGCGCAGCACGGCCGGCGACACCACGGTGCGCGTGCTGGAAGTTTCAGCGGGCGGCCTGGCCCTGGAAAGCGGCGCCCGTTTCGAGATCGGCGACCGGCTGACCGTGATCTTCGAGCACCTGCCGGATCGGCCGACCGTCATCGTGACGGTGACGCGACGGATTGCGCGCGGATACGCCGCCGAGGGTGAGATGCCGCCCGCGCTGGCGTTCGCTGCCTCGCACGGCGGCGAATCAGCGGGCAGCCGCCTGGCCGGCTAACAGTCGGCTATCATTGGGCGGTGGCGAAAAAGCCTCCGCCCGGATTTGGTAATACGCCGTTTCGCGAACTGAAGGCGCCAGCGCGTCCGGTCGCCCCGCCGACGCCGGCGCCCGCCCCCGGGCGCGTGATCGCGCCGCGCAGCGTGCCCGAACCCGCGCCGGCCGTCGCTGCCGACGAGGATCGCCTGTTCGAGCAGGCCATGCGCGGCGTGACCCCGCTATCGGCGGCCGAGCGGGGCCGCCGCGCGTCGCCGCTGCCGCCGGCTGGCCCTGGGACCGCCCCACGCCCGTCGCGGACCGCACTGCGCGCCCAGGCCCGTCGCGACGACGCGCTGGCCGACGCCGACCTGGTCGAGCTGGTGGCGAAGCCCGGCCGCCTGACCATCGAGGAGGTCGGCGAAACCGTTGCCGGTTTCAGCGACGGCGTCGATCGGCGGCTGCTGCGCCGTCTGACCGGCGGCGACTACGCGATCGACGCCGAGATCGATCTGCACGGTCTGACGCGCGAGCGCGCCGCGGCCCTGCTGGAGCGGACGGTCCGTCAGGCCTTTGCCAGCGGTCAGCGCTGCCTGCTGATCATCCACGGGCGGGGCCTCGGCTCTGGCGATGAGGGCCCCGTGCTCAAGCGAATGGTGATCGACGCGCTGGGCGGGTCTCTGGGGCGGCTGGTGCTGGCTTTTGCGTCGGCGCCGCCGGCATCGGGGGGGACCGGCGCGGTCGTTGTCTTGCTGCGCAAACCAGGCCGGTAGCCGTCGCCGCGCCGGGGATCAATTTGCTTTGCAGGGCGGCCACGGGTCGGATAAATACGGCTTTGTTCCACAAACGTCGGCGTTGACGCGCCGGGATCCACGGGAGAACGAAAATGAGCATCCGCATCGCGATCAATGGGTTCGGCCGCATCGGCCGGCTGGTGTTTCGGGCCCTGTACACCCAAGGCCTTTTTGGCAAAGAGGTCGAGGTGGTCGCTGTCGGTGACATTGTTCCCGCGGACAATCTGGCCTACCTGCTGAAGTACGATTCCATCCAGGGCAAGTTCGAAGGCACAGTCGCCTCCAAGAAGTCGTCGCCCGACAAGGAATCCGACGACGTTCTGGTGGTCGACGGCAAAGAGGTGCACGTGGTCAGCGCCAAGACGCCGGCCGAGCTGCCCTGGAAAAAATTTGGCGTCGACTACGTGATCGAATCGACGGGCCTGTTCACCGAGGCGGAGAAGGCCAAGGGGCACATCGCCGCCGGCGCGAAGAAGGTGATCATCTCGGCCCCGGGCAAGAATGACGACATCACCGTGGTCATGGGGGTCAACCACGAGAAGTACGATCCGGGCAAACACAACATCGTGTCCAACGCCAGCTGCACCACCAACTGCCTGGCCCCGGTGGTCTATGTAGTGCTGAAGGAAGGGTTCGGTCTGACCGAGGGGCTGATGACCACCGTGCACAGCTACACCGCCACGCAAAAGACCGTCGACGGTCCCTCGCGCAAGGACTGGCGCGGCGGGCGCAGCGCCGCCCTGAACATCATCCCGTCGTCGACGGGCGCCGCCAAGGCGGTGGCCCTGGTGCTGCCCGAGGTGAAGGGCAAGCTGACCGGCATGGCCTTCCGCGTGCCGACCCCGACCGTGTCGGTGGTGGATCTGACCTTCAAGACCGAGAAGGCCACCAGCATCAAAGAGATCAACGCCGCTCTCAAGCGCGCCAGCGAGACGTACCTGCGGGGATTTCTGGGCTACACCGACGAGGAGGTGGTCTCCAGCGACTTCATCCATGATGCGCGGTCTAGCATCTACGACGCCGGCAGCTCCGTCGAACTGAACTCGAACTTCTTCAAGCTGGTGAGCTGGTACGACAACGAATGGGGCTACAGCAACCGCTGCGTCGATCTGGTCCTGTACATGGCCAGCAAGGACGCCCGGTAGCGCGCTCGCTGCGCGAAAGGGGCCTGCTGACGCTCGCTCCGCTCGCTGCGCGGAAGGGGGCTGCTGACGCTCGCTCCGCGGAAGGGGGTGTCCCCTCCCGCGGGCCCACCCCAGCGCCTCTCGCACGGTGAGCCGGCCGGGCAGAGCCCGGCCTCCCGTCGATAAACGCGTTCGCTTCGCTCACTCTGGCGCCTTCGCCGGAATCTCCCTCTTTCTCCCTCTCCCCGCGGAGCGGGGAGAGGGTCGGGGTGAGGGGGCGCAGTGGCTTA
>DATLVT010000508.1:0-7373 GCA_035577105.1 Polyangia bacterium | reverse complement strand
CGATCGCCAGCGTCGATTCAGCCATGGGCGTTGTTTACCACGGAGACGCTGCGCCGCTTCCTTTTGTGACCGAACCGCGACAGCATTGTCGGGCGACCTTGAGACCCCATGGACCGGCATTCCGGCCTTGGGCCGTAACCGCGCTTATTTCGACCATTCTTTCGAGGACCACCTTGGCTCAGCCGTTGCTTAAACCACTGTCCATTCACTCACGGGCCTGTCGGTCGACAGCGATGCTCCTTCGACATCTTGGCAGCGTCTTCGGACTGATCATCGTGCCGGCGCTGGTGCTGGCGTCGACCAGTGGGTGTGTGTTCACCGATCCCATCAACATGCCTCCCACCATCCAGATCGTGCTGGTCCCGGCCACCGAACGGATATCGCGCGGCGGGGCCGCCCAGTTCGGCGCCGAGGTCAGCGACGACCAGAGCGAGGCCCCGGTCGTCGAATGGGCCTGGATGGCCGGTTCCTGTCCGCCCGTGACCAACGATCGCAGCCAGTGGCCGGCCGATCGCCGGAGGTTGACCATCTTCACCGTCGAGGGGGCGCAGACCAAGGATCCGTTCTGCGTCTGGGCGGCGGCCATCGACCGATACGGCGCCGCCACACCCAAGAACTATTACGTCGTCCCGGTCAACAACCCGCCGACGGCGGCCATCGACGTGCTCAGCCCGACGCAAGGGCCGCCTTACCCGTTCCTGTCGCATTTCCGGCTGTCGGCCAGCACCAGCGACGCGGAGATGGATACCCTGACCCTGTCGTGGAAACTGATCGCCCAGCCGGCCGGCTCTCAGGCGACGTTGTCGTCCTGCCCGGAAAATCCGGGGGGCGCGATGGCCGGCACAGAACGCTGCCTGGACGCCGACCTGAAGGGCGACTACACGGTCGAACTGAAGGCCAGCGACGCCAGCGACACCACGACGGCCAGCCGGACGCTGACCGTCCAGGAAGACAAACTTCCCTGCATCGACGTCACCACGCCCGACTATGCCTCGGGCCCGAACGTCCACACCCTGCCGGCGGCCGACGATCCGGAGGGGCCCTCCAGGACCGATGACTTCTCCGTCCTGCGCGTCAGCGACGATCTGGATCCGTGGCCGGGCTCCGGCGACAGCCAGCTTCACTTCGACTGGAGCGTGGCGAAGAACGGTGGCGACTTCGTGCCCCAGGGGCTGGATCTGCCCCGGCTGTCCCTGCATGAAAGTCAGTACCGCATCGGCGACAAGGTGCGCGTGCGGGTCCAGATCAGGGATCGCAACAACAGCGAAGACATCAAGAACGTGTTGATCGGATGCAACGACGCGGACAACTGCGCGGTCACCACCCCCAACCGCGCCTTCGGTGGGCGGGCCGGATGCCTGCTGCGCGTCGGCTGGACCGTGGACTACCGATGAGCCCGCAGAGCGTTGGCGCCCGGGCCACGGGTCTGATGTTGCTGACGCTGATCTGCGCCGGCTGCGCCGCCGGCGGCAGCAGCTCCTCGGTCCCCGGCGGGTCCGGGGGCAGCGGTGGCTCGAGCGGCGCCGGCACCGGCGGCAGCAGCGGCATGGGCGGCACCAGCGGCGCCGGCGGCGCCTTCATGGGCGGCAGCGGCGGGTCCGCGGCGGGGAGCGGCGGAGCGGCGGCGGACGGCAGCGTCCCGCAAGATGCCCCCGGCGCCGACGGCGGTCAGCCCTGCACTCTCGATCTGATCTCGCTGTCGATGCCGTCGATCTTCTCCGAATTCGAACGCGGAGGCATGCCGTACCGGGTGCGCGGCAAAGCCAGCGTCAGCGAGCCTGGCGACCAGTGGTCCTGGGACGTCTCCTACCCCGACGCCACGGTCAACCACCCTCAGCCGTCCGCAGGCGATCCAACGGCTGTCGAATTCCCCGTCCCCATCAGCGGCACCTACCTCATCACGGCGCGCATCAGCAACCGCCCTGCCTGCGGCTCCGTCACGCGACCGCTCATCGTCATCGATCCGCGCCCGACGGCGTTCACGTTTCGGGTGTCACCGCCGGCGTCGCTGTCCTTGCCGGTGCAGGAGGTACCGATGACGCGCCTGCAGCTGCCCGGCGGCCTGAACTTGAGCCCCCAGGTGCAACACATCAGCATCTTCACCCGCGACAACACGGCCCAGCCGCTGCCCGCGTACATGCAGATCACCAGCCCCGGCTCGAGAGTTATCATCGAGGGCAACACCCAGCGGGGCGCCATGAACGTCGACCTCATCCAGCAGCAGGGTTACAACCTGTTGTTGATCCCGGCCGGGGACTTCGCCCCGACACTTTTCAGCGGGCTGCCCACCGACCTGGCCAATCTGGCCAACACCACCTTGTTCGACGCCGGCATCAGGGTTTCGGGGCAGGCCCTGCGCGTCGACGGCACCCCTGTCACAGACGCCCGCCTGGTTCTGCGCGAGGGGACGCGCCCCTCGACGGTGGGCATCAGCAACAGCGGCGGCGCCTTCTCGCTGTTCACCCGCGAAGGCAACCTGTCGGTCGAGATCGCCGCGCCGCCCGACTCCGGAATGCCCGACGGCCACGTCGACGCCGCCGCCGGGTTTGCCCTGGCCAGAAATGCCGCTGGCCCGACGCTGACCATGCGCTGGGCCGCGCTGCCGGCGGGCGCCCTGAAACTGACGATCCACTCGGCGGACGGCGCCACCGTCGTTGCGCGCGCCACCGTCCACGTCGAACTGGCGACGGCCATCGCCGCCGCCGGTCAACTGACGGTCCACGCCGGCGATGGCTCCGCTGCCGCCGATCTGGTCCTTCCCGTCAGCGGATCGATGCGCGCCGATGCCGTGGGCGACGACAAGGGCAACGTGACGTTCCCGTCGCTGGCGGCGGGCAATTACCGGGTGACGGTGGTCCCGCCCGCCACGGCCGGCCCCACCGCCGCCATCACCTCGACCACCATCAACGTCGTCACCGCGGGCGTCACCCGCGACGTTCGCATCGCCCAGACGGTGACGCTGAGTGGAACGCTGCAGCCGACCGCCGCCAGCAAGGGCGTCCGCATCACCGCCATCGACACCGGCGGCGACATCGTCACCTCGACCGTTTCGACCCTGGTCGGCGACGGCGGCCGTTACCAGCTGGCCGTCAACCCCGGACGCAGCTACAAGCTGTGGGCCGTTCCGGGGGCCGATCAGCTCTTCGCCCGGGCGGTGCTGGGCACCGTGCAGGCACCGATGACGGATCAGGCGCTGCCCACGTTCACGCTGGCGGCCGGGATCGCCACCGCCAGCTCCGTGCGCGCCGGCGCCCCCGTCGCGGACGCGCTGGTCCAGGTGTTCTGCCCGCGCTCGTCGCCCACCTGCCTGGACATGACGCTGCCCATCGCCGAGGCGGTGACCGACCCGAACGGTCGATTCACCGTCATTCTTCCCGATGTCGGGCCGTGACCAGCCAATGAAGATGAACGTCGACGGCACCAACCTGGCCTTCGAGACCCATGGCGCGGTCGACGATGACACGCGGCCGTGGGTGGTGATCAGCCATTCGCTGGCCTGCAACCGAGACATGTGGGCGCCGCAGATTCCGGCGCTGGCCGAAAACTTTCGCGTGCTGGCCTTCGACACGCGGGGCCACGGCGACAGCGACGCCTCGCCGGCGCCGTACACCTTTGATCAGCTGGCCGACGACGTGCGCGCCATCCTGCAATCGCAGGACATCGCTCGCCCGCACTTTGTCGGGCTGTCGCTGGGGGGGATGATCGGACAGACGTATGCCCTGCGCTATCCGGGCACGCTGCGCAGCCTGACCCTGGCCGACACCGCCAGCCGCTGGCCCGAGGCGGCGCTGGCCACGTTCGCCGAGCGCGCGCAGATCGCGCTCAACCAGGGAATGGAGCCGCTGGTGGCGCCGACGCTGGCCCGCTGGTTCACGCCCGGCTTTCACCGGGCGCGCCCGGACGAGGTGGCGCGCATCCGCGAGATGATTCGCACCACGCCGCCGATGGGGTTCGCCGGCTGCTGCGCGGCGGTCCCCCGCATCAACGTCACCGCCCGCCTGCACGAGATCGCCTGCCCCATCCTGATCATCGTCGGCAAGGACGATCCTGGCACCCCGCTGGCCATGGCCCGCGAGATTCACGACAACGCGCCCGGCTCGCGGCTGGTGGTCATCGACGACGCCGCCCATCTGTCCAACGTCGAACAGCCAGCGCTGTTCAACCAGGCGCTGCTGCCGTTCCTGGCCGCCTTCACCGACGGCTGACGCGCTCCCTACGGGACGATGATCTTGAAGTTGTCCCAGGCCGGGGTGTGGTTGGCTTCGGTCTCCGGTTGATTCCACAGGTACACGGCGGGGTACGTGGTGATGGTTTGCCCGGACACCACCACGCCGGCCAGAAACAGCTGCGGGGTCAGCGCCGTGGCCCGCGTCGATGAAAAGACGATCCAGTAATAGGTCTTGTCGTCCACGACGGTCCGGTCGGCGGCCCACTTGGGCCAGCTGTTCATGACGCCGGGGCTGCTCCGCCCCAGGCAAGCCGGCGGATCGTTGGCGGTCATGCGCGTCGGCGTGCCGCCGCCCGCCGGAACGACGAAGATCTCGTCTTGGGGATTTTCGCGGGTAAAGCCCCCTTTGGGCAGCCGGGTGTAGGCCAGCAGCCTGTCGTCGGACGACAGCGACGGGAAGAACTCGTTCCAGGTTGGATCGCTGGCGCCGTCCACCGGGGTCGCGGCGCCGCCCTGATGCCCGTTCCAGGGAACCTGCCAGATGTCACCGTCGATCTGGTCGATGCTGGACATCACCATCGGCGTCTGCGAATAGAAGACCCGGTCACCGGCGTGGCTGAAGACGGGCAGGCTGACCTCGCCGCTGTCTCCCTGTCTGTTCAGGATTCCCCAGCCGGTCCCCTCGGCCGTGGAGGTCGCTTCCAGATCGGTCCACACCACCTGGTGTCGGCCGGCCAGCAGCAGCATGGTCAGGGCGATGCGGTCGCCGGTCTTCCAGTGCCCGCCCGAGAACGACGGCACCTGCTGTGGCCGACGCGAAAGCAGCGTCCTGGCCGCCGCCGACAGATACGACGGCTGCAGCCCCTGCCCGTTGGCCGAGCGCAGATCGATGCGCGACGGGATTCCCGTGGCCGGGTCGTCGCTGGCGGCGAAACCGACGAACTCACCATCGGGAGTCGAGCTGTGACAACCCACGCAGCCAGTGGCGGCGGCGGCCGGACGCAGCACCTCGACGACGGTCTCGTCGCCGGCCCGAAATCCTTTCAGCGCCGAACCGCCGGACGTGGTCCAGTAGACGATCGATCCCAGCGCGTTGGCGGGCGCCACGGTCAGCGACGACGCGGCGCTGACCGCCACCGGCGCTGCGGGCATGGTGGTGGCCAGGCTGCGCACCGTGACCAGCAGCGGCCCCGACAGCGGGCGGGCGGCGACGGCCGACCAGAGCGCCTTGGGCATGGTCCAGGATGTGTTCCTTGTGTAGACGACGAGATCATTCACCTGCCCAGGGGCGGTGATCCGAATCTCGAAGAGATCGTGGCCGACGCTGGGCACGAAACGGACGCGCGGCCGCAACCAGTTGCGCGGATACAGGGCGCCCGACTGCGGCTCCAGCAAGCAAGGTCCGTTCGTGGGCGAGCCGGCGCCGGCGGGGCCAAACTGTGCGGGCGCGCCGGCGGTAACGCCGGGTTCGATGACCGGGTCTTTGGGAAAGTCGGTGCAGCTGGTGCACGGGGTGCCACCGCCCGGGGGCGCGCTGGCCCCGCCGGCGCCGCTGTGGCCAGCGCCGCCAGCATCGACGGCGCCTGGATTCCCGCCGCCGTCGTTGCCGTTGCCGTTGCCGGCCGTACCGCTGTTCGATCTAACCGAGGCCGCCTGGCAGCCCATCAAAAACGTGACCATCGGCAGCAACGCCCGACGATCGAACATCCTGACCACTTCCTTCCTGCGTCAACAACGAGACCGGCAAACTGCAAACCGGACCTCAGGATGTACCATTTTTCTCGGCAGGCGAACATCCACAGAGGTCCATAGCGGGACCGCGTCTGTTGCTGTATGCATTCGCTCATGACCTCCGCGCTGTTCGGAAGAGGATTATCGACACTGACCGCCGTGGTCGTCGCCCTGCTGGTGGCCGTCGTTGCTGCGCCGGCTCGAGCGGGAACGCGGCTGTACGTCAGCACCGAGGACGGCGGCGAGATCGTGGTCGTCGACGCCGAGCGGGCCGAGGTGGTGTCGCGGATTCCGGTCGGCAAGCGCCCCCGTGGCGTCAAGCTGTCACGCGACGGACAGTCCCTCTTCGTCGCGCTCTCGGGTTCGCCCAAGGCCGGTCCCGGCATCGACGAATCCAAGCTGCCGCCCGCCGACCGCGAGGCGGACGGCGTGGCGCTGGTCGACCTGACGGCCGGCAAGGTGACGCGCCGATACCGCAGCGGCCAGGATCCCGAATCGTTCGACCTGTCCCTGGACGGCAAGCAGCTTTACGTGTCGAACGAAGAGACCGCCGAGATGACGGTGCTGGATCTGGCCAGCGGCGAGGCCGTGCACCGCGTCGCCATCGGCAGCGAACCGGAAGGGGTCACGCTGCGTCCCGATGGAAAGGTCGTCTACGTGACGTCGGAGCAGCAAAACGAGGTGGTGGCCGTCGACACCAAGACCTTCGCCGTGCTGGGCCGGATGGCCACCGGCCCCCGCCCCCGTTCGATCGTCTTTACCAGGAACGGCAAGCTGGCGTTCGTCACGTCGGAGCTGGGCGGTCAGGTCAACGTCATCGACGCCGCCAAGCACAAGACGTTGCAGCCGATCAAGATCGAGCCCAAGGCAAAGACCGCGCTGGGTCCGCGCCCCATGGGCGCCGTGCTCTCCCCCGACGGCAAGCTGGTCTTCGTCTCAAACGGCCGCGGCGAATCGGTGTCGGTCATCGACGTGGCGACGCGCAAGCAGGTGCGCATCATCGACGGGGTGGGCGGGCGGCCGTGGGGCATCGGCGTCAGCAAGGACGGCCGCTGGCTGTTCACGGCCAACGGGCCGTCGCAGGACGTGTCGATCATCGACGCCACGACCGGGGCGGTCACGGCGCGGGTCAAGGTGGGGGGATCGCCCTGGGGGTTGGCGGTGGCGACGACGCCCTGAGGGGACCGCACCGGCGAGGTTGTGGGGATGGTGGAGGGCGGCTGGACGTGAGGTGAGGCTCCATTCGCTTCGTCGTGGGGGCGGGAGCGGTGGGGTTCCCTGCCGTGCTCAAACACCGGACGGCGCGCGCGCCTTATGGGTTTGCTGGGAGCGGGGACGTACTGCGCGCCTGCGAACTGCGCGCGGCAGGGAACCCCACCGCTCCCGCCCGCCTGGGGACTACGTTCACTGCGCATGGGTTTCGCCCGAAAAAAAAGAGAGAACAAAAGTGGGGTACCGCCTGCTCACCGACCTT
>DATLVT010000507.1:0-5846 GCA_035577105.1 Polyangia bacterium | reverse complement strand
CGACATCCTGCCGGTGGAACTGCCGCCCACACCGCCGGGGGCCGGGACCGGCGCCGGCAGCGACACCAATCTGACCAGCGACGCCTTCAAACCAAAGCTGACCACCGAAGGGCGATCGCACCCCATCACGTCGCTGCTCCTTGACCCGCGCGAGAACGAGCTGCGCTGGACCAGGCTGCCCGCGCTGGAGGGGATCAACCGCGTCCCGCGCGCCCGGGTGGGCGCCGCCACGCTGCTGGTTCATCCCACGCTGCGCGCCGAAGGAGGCAAGCCCGCGCCGGTGCTGGTGGCGGGGGAGGCCGGCAAGGGCCGGGCCCTGGCGCTGCTGACCGACACGGCCTGGCACTGGGGATTCGTGGCGGCGGGCGACGGAGACGACGGGCGTTCGTTCCAGCGTTTCTGGGACAACGCCATCCGCTGGCTGGTGCGCGATCCGGCGCTGACCTTGCTGCGCATCGAACTGGACCGGGTCGAATATAGGCGCGGCCAGCCGGTGGCGGCGCGCGTGCGGGCCATGCACCCAGACTATTCGCCGGCGCGCAACGTCGCCGTCACGGTGGACGTTCGGGCGGCGGGTGGGGAACCCGACGGAAAATCGCTGCGCAGTCTGTCAGGCGTCACCAACCAGGACGGCGAGGCCCACATCGATCTGGGCCTTCTGTCTCCCGGGGCCTATCGCCTGACCGGCAGCGCCACGCTGGACGGGCGCGCCGCCAGCGAGGAGAAGACGTTCGTCGTGCGCGCCGAGGGGCGTGAGCTGGACGACGTCGCCTTCCGCGACCGCGTGCTCAAGGAGATCGCCCAGGTGGGGGGCGGCGACTATCACTTCGAGGAGATCGGCCACCCGACGGTGCGCGAGCCGCGCGAGGTGCGGGTGGGCCGTCAGCGCTCCGTCGAGCTGTGGTCAAGCCCTCTGCTGCTGATCGTGGGGGTCGCCCTTCTGGCGGGAGAGTGGACCCTGCGTCGCCGCGCGGGACACAGCTAGTCTCTCTATCTTGCGGCGCCCTTCGGCGGCGACGGCGCTGGTGGTGGGGGTGCCGGTGGCGGCACTGCGGGCGCCCACTGACCCAGCACCGCCTGGGGACGGGCCGCCTCGGGGAGCACCCGATTCAGCCCGCCGTGGTACCAGCGGTAGCCGCCGTAGATCAGCGCCAGCAACAGCAGCAGTCTCTTCCAGGGCAATCGTTTCTCGGCGTAGGGATCGCGCCTGTCGCGTCGGGATCCCTTGGGCAGATGCGCGGTGCCGGTCAGCGTCCGCCCGAAGGGGACGCTGATGCGCGCCTTGGCGTTCACCGCCCAGCCATTGGCATCCAGGATCGGTCCCAGGTTCCGCTTGCGCAGCTTGATGAAGGCCAGGATCATCGACGGCGCCGAGATGGCGGCGATGACGCCGATGATGGCGCCGACGGTGGCCAGCACGCCCAGCTGCAGCACCCCCGACAGGTATCCGACCAGCGCCGTGATGAAGGTGCCAATGGCGCCCACCGCCACGCCCAGCGCCGCCACGGTGCCGACGTCCAACTTTTTTGGTTCCGGCGCCTTGCCGCGATCGACGTTGACCGCCGACGTTGCGGCCACGTTCAGCTTGCCGTGCGCCTCGGCGTCGTGGGCGGCGGCACGCTTGGCGATCTGCTCCTCGAGGAACCGAACAAACTTCTTGTACGGCGACCAGAAGGCCTGCCGCAAGCTGATCGGGTTGTCGATGATCTTGGTGATGGTGGCGTCCCAGTCTTGCCCCTGCCGGTCATAGAAAAGACCGTTGCGCCCCACCATCAGGTTGTCGCTGTCACCAGCGGTAAACGCCGCGACGATCTGCCGCTTTTCGCCGGTGGCCTTGCGCCAGCAGTCGAGATAGACAAGGCACGCGCCGGCCAGCGCCGCCATGGAAGCGTGTTTGGCCGGGTCGTCGACCGGCAGGCACAGACCGCACGACCGTCGGTCCAGATACAGCGTGCCCGCCTGAAAGATGGCCGGCTGGCCTCCGTCGTAGAAATCGCGAAAGTTGACGAAGTTCGTGCACAGCAACACCAGATCGCGGTGATAGCGGACCAGGCGCTCGACGTTCTCCAGGCTGGTGGCTTCCTTCTCCAGCGCCTTGTCCTGCGCCATCAGGTTGGTCAGCGCCTCGCGAACACCGGCCGCGGCCAGGGCCACCAGGCGCTCGTCACCCAGGACGTTGGCGCGCAACGCGGGGTGTGCCTCCTGCCAGGCGAAATAATTGCCCACCTTGTTTTGCAAGGCCGCCCATTCCCCTTCATCCAGCGTGGCGTGTTCGCCGTCGCCCAGCAAGGGCGCCACCGCGTCTCGGCGCAGGGTGGCCAGCGCCGCAGCGTGGGCGGGGTTGACGGCGCCTGCCAGCGGCAGCGGTTTTCCGGGAGCGATGACTGCCAGCGGGAAGTCCGCCACCTCGTCGGCGCTGATGCTCAGCGCGCTGCTGGCCACCTCCTGGTAATCTTCCTCCTTGCGGTTCAGCAGGGGAATGGTCCGCGGATCGAACGCGGCCAGCCGGCAACGCCCGAAGTAGTCGTCGATCTTGAGCTTGATGGCCTTGATGGCGGCGGCCGCGGCGGCGGTCGCCGTCGGTCCCAGCGGCCAGATATGCGCAGAGTCAGCAGCCGCCTGCGCCAGCCAGGCGCTGTACAGGCGAACCTCCTCGAAGAACGCGTCGATCTTCTCCTGGGTGATGCCGGGTAGTCCCGACCGATCGGGATCGCTGCCCAGGCAGGTGATGATGTCGCGGATGGCCGCCTTGGCCGTCTCGTCGGTGGCCGACAGCTCGGTGATGACGCCGTCGCCGTTGAACCGGGTGTTGGCGAAGATCTTGGTCGGGTCGCCGACATCGTCCACGTCGATTTCGGTCGTTTCAGCCTTGCCCAGGTTGGACAGGATCTGCCGCGCCGACGCCAGCAGCGTGGCGCCCTCCGTCGTCTTGTCGTTGATGGCCGCCAGCGGAAGCGACCGCGCTCGCTTGAAAAGGTCGTCGGGGTTTTTCAGGTTCGTGACGGCAAAGCTGATGCCCGCGATCAGCTCGGGGGCGCGGATGCGCCCGTCCTTGTCGGTGTCGATCAGCGCCAGCGTGCGCCCGTCGATCTCCAGCCCACTGGCCGGACAGGCCAGCGCCACCCACAGCTTCTGATCCAGCTGGTGGATGTGGACCAGGTCTTCGCCGGTCTCCAGCTTGACCTGATCAAAATCTCCGGCGCGAAAGAAGGTCCAACGGTGCTTGCTCGACATCCCTTCCCGCTCCTTTACCCAGGGCGAGAAGTATCACGAGTCTTCAGAAAGACGAAGACGCGTTGGTGGCCTTGGTCCCGCCCAGGCACGAGCCCTGCACGCAGGCACAGCTGACGACCGGAACGCGGCAGGCCAGCAGGCACTGAACCATGGGCGGCTTTGGATCGGACCGTTCCTGGCAGACACCGCAGCAATTGTTGCCGGCGCCCGGGTACAGCAGGCAATCGGCGTCGCTGGTGCAACAGGCGCCCGCGTGCTTGACGGCGACGCCGGCACAGTCGGCCTCGCACTTGTTCCCATAGGTCTTGTCGTTGACGCCGCAGACCGGCGACGAGATGTCCGGGCAGGCACAGGGACCGTCGCTGGGCGCGTCGGCAGGCGGAGCGTCGACGGTCGCGCCGCCGGAGCCGCTGGTTCCACCCGAACCATTCGCGCCACCGCTGGCGGGATGGCCGCCCGAGCCGACCGCGCCGCCGCTGCCGGGGCGTCCGCCCGAGCCGCTGCGCCCGCCCGAGCCGACGACGCCGCCCGAGCCGACGACGCCGCCCGAGCCGCTGCCGCCGCCCATGCTGTTGTCACCACCCGAGCCGTCGCTGCCGGCCGAGCCGCCATTGCCGCCGCTGGCTTCGGCGCCGCCGCTGCCGCCGTTCAGATCCTTTGATTGACCCGGGCCGCTGTCGATGGCCGTGGCGGTCACCGAGCCGCAACCCGTACCGCCCAGCGCCCCCGCGGCGACGGCCACAGCCAGGGCGCCCAGCGAAACGCGTATCCAGCAACGAACAACGGTCATGGTCATCTCCTAAGCTACAACTCCAACAAGTTTAGCTTAGAAGGTGTATGCGATGCCGCCGCCCAGGAAGAATGCGTCGTAAAAACCGCCTTCGATCTTGGCCTCCCACCCGCGCAGACTGGGTACGCGAAAGTCCACACCCACCACGGCGTTGATGATGGGAATGGCCGGCGGTACGTCGGGATCGGAGAAACGATGCGGATCGCCGGGAATGTCGTTGCCTTTGCCCTGTTGAGCGACCAGCTGCGCTTCGTTACAGCTGTCCGAAGTGCAGATGACGCCGCTCGGGTGACACTTTGTAAGGTCGCCAAGGTTGGTGTCGGTGCAGCCGGAGTCGCTGGTGCGCAGAATCTTGCCGTGGCGGAAGCCGACGCCGATGCCAGCGCCATAGTGCATGCCGATCCAGTCGGTGAACATGGTGTGCCAGATGAACGACACGTCGACGCTGATGAAGCCCAGGCCGCGGAACTGGACGAAGTCCGTGTCCAGCGCCGGATCCTTGCCGGTCCCCAGCCAGTTTCCGTCGGGCGGTGACATCGACTGATACCCCAGCGCCAGCGCCACGTCGAAGTTGCCCTTGCGGCGAAACGCTTCGACGGCCCAGGCGCCGGGAAAGGCGGTGAAGCCCAGCGGGACATTTTTCTTGGTGAACACGTTCAGCATGAATGCTGGAACCGTCACCCAGCGAAAGCGCATGGCCGCCCCGTAAGACAGATCGCTCGGCCGCTGATACTCGTTCTGGTTTCGAACCAGGGTCGGGCTGCCAGCGGTCGGGGACGGCAAGGCGTCTTGTGGCGCCTCGGTCATCGGGGTGGCGACCGTCGGTGGCGGCATGGCCGGTGGCGCTGCTTCAGCCGATGGCGGGGCGGGCGGGGGCGGGGTGACCGTTGCGCCGCCCGGTGCCGGTGGCTGGGGCGACGGGCCGGGCGTTTGCGCGTGGGTCACGCCGGACCAGAACGGAGACAGACCGGCCGCGACCGTCGCAGCGAGCAGCGTGCGCTTCATCGACGAAGGCATGGGCATCGGGATCCTCCAAGGCAAGTAAGCCAAGCGCCGGGATTATACACATCTGATCGCGTATCCTGACCAGCGATGCTGCTGCCTGAGCGCTGGACTCCGTCGATGACGGCGCCGGCTGTCGTCTTTGCCGGCGCGCTTGTCCTGGCGCTGTCCGTCGTGGTGCTGTCTGTCGCTGACCTGTCTGCCGTGGCGTCGCCGGCCCGCGCCGAGACCGATCGCCCCGCGATGGAAGTTCGTCTGGAGAAAGCCGCCACCGGACTCACCGCTGCCGAGGCCGGCGCGCTGGGCCCGGGTGAAATTCGAATTCTGTTCGCCATCGTCGACGATCGGGCGGCCGCGCCCGCCTTGCGGGCCCGCGCCCTGGCGGCGCTGGGTCTGGTGCGGACACCCGCCGCGCACGAGTTTCTGGAGAACCTGCTCATTCGCAAGCTGCCCAGCAGCGATCCCACCGATCGCTTGCTGCTGCGCAAAGGCGCCGTGGCGCTGGGCTGGCAATCTGGCCCGCGCGTCGTCGAGTCATTGGCGCCTCTTTTGAACCACGCCGACCCTGACGTGCGCCTGGATGCCGTGGTGGCGCTGGGCCTGGCCCGCACCCGCGCCGCAGAAAAGCCGCTGCAAGATCGCCTGACCCGCGAGGACGACGCCAACGTGCGCCGCCAGATCACCACGCAGCTGAGATTGCTGTCGGAACAGAAGAGCAGCCCGCTCCCCGATTCGCAGGCTGGCGGCAAGAGCAGGGGCCGCTGAGCCGGGGCTGGGAGGCGCGGCTTACGGCTGGCGGGCCGCCGCGGCGGCCAGCTCG
>DATLVT010000506.1:0-9828 GCA_035577105.1 Polyangia bacterium | reverse complement strand
CGCCGATGGCATAGGCCAGCTGCACCTCGCAGCGACGGGCCAGCCGCGACGCCACCACGTTCTTGGCGATGTATCGCGCGTAGTAGCAGGCCGACCGATCGACCTTCGACGGATCCTTGCCGGAGAACGCCCCGCCGCCGTGGCGCCCCATGCCGCCGTAGGTGTCGACGATGATCTTGCGCCCGGTCAACCCGGAGTCGCCCATCGGCCCGCCCACCACAAAGCGCCCGGTCGGGTTGATGTAGTACTTGGTCTTGGGTGAGGCAAAGCCCTGCGGCAGGATCGGACGAATGACCTCGTCCATGATCGCCTCTTTCAGCGTCTTGTACTTCACGCTCTCGCTGTGCTGCGTGGACACCACCACGGCATCGATGGCCAGCGGGCGGTTCTCGCTGTCATAGCGCACGGTGACCTGGCTCTTGCCGTCAGGGCGCAGGAAATCCAGCGTGCCCTTCTTGCGCACGTCGGCCAGTCGCTTGGCCAGCTTGTGCGCGGTCATGATCGGCATCGGCATCAGCTCGGGGGTTTCGTCGCAGGCATACCCGAACATCATCCCTTGATCGCCGGCGCCCTGTTCGTCGCGCGTGTAGACGCCCTTGCCGTCGACGCCCTGGGCGATGTCCGGCGATTGCTGCTCCAGCGCCACCATGATGCCGCAGGTCTTCCAGTCAAAACCCATGTCCGAGTGGCTGTAGCCGATCTCCTTGACCACGCCGCGCACGATCTTGGGGATGTCGATCTGCGCCGACGAGGTCACCTCGCCCGCCACCATGACGAACCCGGTCTTGGTCAGCGTCTCGCACGCCACGCGCGAGGTCTTGTCGTCCTTGATCAGCGCGTCCAGGATGCCGTCCGAAACTTGGTCGCACAGTTTGTCGGGGTGGCCTTCGGTGACACTCTCGGACGTGAACAGCGATTCGGACATCAGAAGCTCCTTCGATAAACGGGACCAAAAACCCAACGGTCGGGAGACCGGGAAACAAGCGGGTGCGAAGTTTCCCAGCGCTTGTCGCACGAGTCAATCATGCCCGGGCAGAAAAAATAGCCGGGCGCGCCACGGCCAGGCTGGGATCCGCCGGTTGCCTGCCGGCCTCCCCCGGCCGGTGTTAAGCTTGCCCGGCCGTGGAGCCGCTCAAGAAGTATCGGAAGTCCGGTCTCGAGCACTTCATCAAGTTCGTGCGCGACCTGCAGGTTCCCTCGCCGCGCCAGATCTTCACCCGCCTGGAAGAACAGGGTTACCGTGGCCAGCCCGAGGCGCGCCGCGCCCTGTCGCTGACCGCCTACCGCCACGTCCGCCGCATCAAGCGCATCTACCTGGACGGCGTCAAACGAGAACAGCTCTTGCCCAAGTCGAACACGCTGCTGGTGGGCCCGACCGGCTGTGGAAAGACGTTCCTGATCGAACTGCTGTTCCAGCAGATCCTGCGCCTGCCCACCGTCATCATCGACATCACCACGTACTCGGAGACCGGTTACGTCGGCCAGGATCCCAGCACCATCCTCACGCGCCTGCTGCACGCGGCCGATGACAACCCGCTGCTGGCGTCGATCGGCATCGTGTGCCTGGACGAGTTCGACAAGATCGCCTCGGGGCAGAACAACGCCATCTTCGCCGGCGCCGGCACCACCAAGGACGTCACCGGCATGGGCGTGCAGCGCGAGCTTCTGAAGATGCTGGAGTCGTCGGAGGTGGTGGTTCCGCTGGAGCTGACCCACGCCACCTACGGCGACCACATCGTGATGTCGACCGCCGACGTGGCGTTCGTCGCCGCGGGGGCCTTCTCTGGTTTTCATCAGGTGGTGCGCAACCGGGCGGCGCGCGATCGCATCGGGTTCGGCCGCGATCCCGCGGCCGCCGGCCCGGCCGGCGACGCCATCGCCGTCAGCTTCACCGCCGACGAGGTGGAACAGATCGGTCATTTTCAGTCGTTCGGTTTTCTCCCCGAGTTGCTGGCCCGTTTCGGTCGCGTGGTCCCCTTCGCCGCCCTGGACGCCGGCACCTTGATGGACATCCTCCGCAGCAGCGTCATCGATCGCCTGACGCGCGAGTTCGAGGACGAGGGTTTCGAGCTGTCCGTCGACGACGACGTCCTCCACCACGTCATCGCCGAGGGTCTACGGCGCGAGACCGGGGCGCGCGGCCTGTCGTCGATCCTGACCCGTCACCTGGAGGAGGCGGCCTTCAACGCCTTCGCCGAGAGCGGCGGCGGGCAGGTGCGCGTGCGCCTGGACGGCGGCGACATCAAGGTCGATCTGCAGGTCTGACGCGCCGACCGTCATGTCAGCGTCATTCTCATCCCCGCCGGCGTCGGCCGCGCCCAGCCGCGTAGTTCATCACGGCGACGCGCTGGATTGGCTGCGCGCGCATGCGCCGCTGCGCGACGCCAGCGTGGTGACGTCGCTGCCCGACACGTCGGAGGTGCCGCACCTGACCTTCCCCGACTGGCAGCGCTGGTTCCAGGATGCGGCCACCCTGGTCATGCAGTCGGTCCCCGACGAAGGCGTCGCCATCTTTTTCCAGAGCGACATCCGCCACGCCGGCCTGTGGGTGGACAAGGGCGCCCTGGTGGCGCGCGCCGCCCAGCACGCTGGCATGAACCTGCTCTTTCACAAGATCGTCTGTCGAAAACCGCCCGGCACCGTCACGTTTGGCCGCGCCAGCTACTCGCACCTCCTGGCCTTCGCCCGAACGGTGCGCGCCACGTCCGGGCAGGCCAGTCCAGACGTGATCGCCGACGGCGGGTTCAAGCCCGGCGTCAAGGCGATGGGCGTCAACGCCTGCCTGGCCGCCTGTCGCTTCATCCTCGCCGAGACCCAAACCCGCACCGTCGTCGATCCGTTCTGCGGCTTCGGCACCGTGCTGGCGGTGGCCAACGCCCTGGGGATGGCCGCCATCGGCGTCGATCTGTCGGCGCGCATGTGCCGTCGCGCCCGCGCTTTACAGATTGATCTGGACGGACATGGGCAAGAAGACGCGGCCGCGGACGCGCCCGCACACCCGGACGCGGAGACCGCATGAGCCTTTCTGGCGCCCTGCCGGCCCCCGCTGCTTCGACCCCGCGCCGGGCGGTCTGCGCGCGTTGCCGCCGCCCGGTCGTCGTCTGTTACTGCGCACACGTCCCGACGCTGCCCACGCGCACGCGCGTCCTGCTGTTGCAGCACCCGCGCGAGCAAGACATGGCCATCGGCACGGCGCGCATGGCCCACCTGGCTCTACCCAACTCCGCCCTGCGCGTCGGCGTCGACTTCGCCGCCGATCCGACCGTGGCCGCCGCGCTGGCCGGCCCGGCGCCGTCATTTCTGCTCTTCCCCGGTCGCGACGCCGTGGACGTGGCGCAGCTGCCGCGCGACACGGCCATCAACTTGTTCGTGCTCGACGGTACCTGGTGGCAGGCGGGCAAACTCCTGAAGCTGAACCCGCTGCTGCAGAAGCTGCCGCGCGTCGCCTTCACGCCGACCCGGCTCAGCGATTACCGCATTCGCCGCCAGCCGGCGCCGTTCTGTGTCTCGACCATCGAGGCGCTGGTCGAGGTCCTCAATCTTCTGGAACCGCCGGGCCGCTTCGATCGTTTGCTGGATCCCTTTCGCGCCATGATCGATCGGCAGCAGTGGTTCGCCAGCCAGGTTCGTTCGCAGCGCCACCGTCACCCCCTGCGCGTCCCGCGTGTCCCCGCCGTGTCCACGCGCCTGGCCGCCGAGTGGGATCGCCTGGTCTGCGTGCAAGGCGAGGCCAACGCCTGGTCCAAGCGCGATCCCGCGCGCCAGCCGGCCGAGCTCGTGCACTGGGTGGCCTGCCGTCCGGCCACGGGGGAAACCTTTCAGGCGCTGGTGGCGCCGCGCCGTCCCCTGGCGCCCGGGACGCCCGCGCACACCGGCCTTGACGCCGCTGCCCTGGCCGCGGGTGGCAGCCTGTCGTCGCTGCTGGCGTCCTGGCGATCCTTCGTGCGCTCCGACGACGTGGTGGTTTCCTGGGGCCGCTACTACAGCGATCTGGCCGCCGCTGACGGGCTGATGCTGGCCCCGGGCGGCGTCGACCTGCGCGTGGCCCTGTCCCAGATGATGCATCAGCGCGCCGGCACGATCGAAGACTGGATGGAGCGGCTGGCTCTGACGCCGCTGTCGTTTGCGCCGCTGGTTGTGCCCGGCCGCGCTGGCCGCCGCCTGGGCGCGCTGCTGGCGCTGCTGAACGTGGTCAAGGATCCGCCGCCCCGTCCGCGGCCGTCGCGGCGCGCGAAATCGCCGGTTACGTGATCGTCGGCAAACGTCGGTAGACCAGCGCCGGCGCCGTCGGCGAAGCGGACGACACCCCGGCACGCGCCGCTTCGACGATGGCGTGCTGGGGCGACAGGCCGCAGGCCGGATCGGTCGCCGCCGCGTCACCGGTCAAATGAAACGCCTGACAACGGCAGCCGCCAAAATCCACCGTGCGTCGATCGCAGCTCCGGCAGGGCTCTTTCATCCAGGTCTCGCCGCGGAAGGCATTGAAGGCGTCCGATTTTTCCCAGATGTCGCCCACCGCTCGGTCGCGCACGTTCTCGAACGTCAGCGGCAGCGTGTGCGCGTTCTGGCACGGCACCATCACGCCGTCGGGCGCCACGATGATGTACCGGCGCGCCCAGCCGTCCATGCAGGCGCGCGGCCGGTCGGCGAAGTAGTCCGGTAACACGAACAGCACCTCCATCTTTCCGCGCAACCGTTCGCGTGCCGCCGCCGCTGCCAGCCGGGCCCGGTCCAGCGCGTCCGTCGACGGCATCAGCCGCTCTCGATTGACCAGCGCCCACCCCAGGTACTGCGTGTTGGCCAGCTCCAGCCTCTGGGCGTCGACCTCCTCGGCCAGCGCGATGATCTCGTCGATGTGCTCCAGGTTCTCCCGGTGCAGGACCACGTTCACCGTCAGCGGCAGCTTCAGCGCCCGCACCCAGCCGGCCACCGCCCGCTTTTCCGCCAGGGCGTCGCGCCCGCTGATGCGGACGCTGCCCTCCGCCGTGGTGTCCTGAAACGACAGCTGCACGGCGTCCAGCCCGGCCGCGGCCAGACGTTGCAGCCGCGCCTGGTCCAGGGGCATGCCGCTGGTGATGAGGCTCATGTACAGATCGCAGCGGCGCCCCTCGGTGACCAGCTCTTCCAGATCGTCGCGCAGCAGCGGCTCGCCGCCCGTCAAGTTCAGCTGCAGGACGCCCAGCGCCTCCGCTTCGCGAAAGACGCGCTTCCAGGTGCCGGTGTCCAGCTCGCGATCCACCCGCCCCAGCGCCACCGGGTTCGAGCAATAGACGCAGCGGAGCGGACATCGATAGGTCAGCTCGGCCACCAGCGTGTAGGGACGCTCCAACGACCGGGCCAGCTCCTCGCTCACAGCGCCGCCTCTTCAAGAAGCCCGCGGTCAGCGAGCTGCTGCAGAAAAGTCAGCACATCCGCGCGCACGACGGTCGCGTCGCTGACGTAACGTTCCGCCAGCACCGTGACGATATCGTCGACGGTCCGCTCGGCGCCGCACAATTCCAGCACCGCCTGCCCGACGTCGCTCAGCACCAGGCCCCGCTCCGGATACAAAAGGACGGTCTTTCCAGTCTGGCGATCCAGCCGCAGTCGGGCCCGCGGTGCCAGCCGAGGCCGGCTGCCCGGGCCCACGGTCATGCCGACTCCGCCGGCGTCGCGGCGGCGCTGGCCGCTTGCACGCACTCCAGCAGGTGCCACAGCACCTCGGTCTTGCGGATCAACGCCCCCACGCAAGCGTCCTGCAGGTCACGCGTGGTGGCGTTGGCCACCACGAATCCGATCGCTTCATCGGCGTCGGCGCGCGCCCGCGGCACCCGGCTGCGAAAGTAACCAAGCCCGGCCGCGTCGACCCACGGGTAATGTTTCTCCCAGGCGGCGATCCGCTTGGACATGAGGTCCGGCGCGAAGAACTCCGTCAGCGACGACGCCACCGCCACCACCAGCGGGCTCTCGCGTACCAGCTGGACATATCCGTCGCAGGCGAAGCGAACCCCGGGCAAGACCTTGCGGCAGGAGGCGATCTCATCGGCGTCCAGCCCCACCGACTGGGCCAGGCGCAGCCACAACGCCAGACCACCCGTCCCCGGCGCATCGCCGTCGTGGTCGTGGATGCGGTGAATCCAGCTGCGCCGGAACGCCGGGTCCTCCGACTTGGCGATGATGAGCGCGTCCTTGATGGGGATGCGCGTCTGATAGTAGTAACGGTTGGTCACCCACAGCTGCAGCTCGTACCGGGTCAGCGTGCCCTCGTGCATGCGCTGGTGAATGGGATGGCGATCGTGGTAGCGGCTGGCCCCTTCTTCGCGCAGCTTGCCCATGAACTGGTCGGCGGTCAGCAGGGCGCCGGAGGCCGCGCTCACAGCGTCAGCTCCATCCCGTCGTAGGCGATCTCGACGCCTGCGGCGGAGGCGGCGGCGCGCTCCGGGCCGTCATCGCGCAGCACTGGGTTCGTGTTGTTCACGTGGATCAAGATCTTGCGCCGGGCCGGGCCGCCCGACAACCAGGACAGGCTCCCCTGCGGCCCGCCCACCGGCCAGTGGGCCATGTCCTCGGCGCGACGCGTGCCCAGCCCCGCCGCGATCAGCTCGTCGCTGGACCAGAACGTCCCGTCGAAGAAGACACAATCGACGCCCGCCACCGCCTGATCGACGGCCGGCGATCGTCCGGCCGCCGCCGCGAAATAGGCCACGCCCCGCCGTCCACCAACAACATGAGCAGCATCGTCCGGAGCAATCACCACGCCGATGTTGTCCTCCGGCACCGGCGGCGGCGTGCCCGGCCCTTCCAGGTGCAGCGGTCGCTTGCCCGGCGCGGGGACGGCCATGACAGTGAGACCGCTGCTCCGTTCGCCACCGATCAAGAGTGGCTGCGAAACGCCCGCCCGCAGCGTCACCCAGGTGAGCTGACCGGGAAAGCGTTCCAGCGTTCGATAAAGGACGTTCCCTTCGCTGAACCCGCGCCGCACCGATTCGGTCGCGTACACCGTCAGCGGATGCGACTCGCGCAGCGACAGCAGACCAAGAACGTGGTCCATGTCGCCGTTGGTCAGGATGATACCGGCGATCGGGGAGTGCCGTGGCTTTCGTGGCCACAGGCCCGGGAAGCTCTCGATCTGCTGGCGAATCTCCGGCGAGGCGTTGATCAAAAACCACGCCTCACCGTCGGCGCTGACCGCCAGGCTTTCCTGCGTGCGCGCGGTGGCTTTCAGCCTCCCAGCGCGCACGCCCTGGCAATTTTCACAGCCGCAGTTCCACTGCGGAAAGCCGCCACCGGCTGCTGAGCCGAGAACGCGGATCCGCACGGGTGACTAGCGGTCGGCGTCGATGCGGGCGGTATCGCTGGCGACCGGCGGCAGGTCACGAATGGGGTCTTCCCCTTCGCTCTGGTACCCACCGATTTCGGCGCTCATGTTGATCTCTTCAAAAGTAGGCGCTTCCCAGCTCATCGAATCCTCCTTGGCTGCCTGAACTACCTAACCTAGCCGATCCGCAGGACCGCGTCTACAGCACCGATTTACCACCCGGAATACAAACAAATCAGTGCCTTGCCGCCCTGTCCCAAGATCGCCGATCGTCCTTAGATCGCCCTGGTTATGTCGACGGGCAGAAACTTTCCCACTGCCAGATCGTTAGGCAAGGCCAGCGCTCCAAATCTCACCCGGCACAGACCCAGGACGTGGCTGCCCAGGGCGGCAAAGATGCGCCTGACCTCATGGTAAGCGCCCCCCACCACTGTGATGGTGGCGAAGTCAGCGGTGCCAGGCGGCGCGACCAGCGCCGGGTGTATGTCCGCGGGTTCCAGTGCCTCCAGCCTTTCGATCTGCGGCTGGTGTCCGTCTTCCAGAACCAGATCGGGCGTCAGCGGTCTGGCAGGTCGGGCCAGGGCCGCCTGGTAGGTGCGGGGCACCTTGCGTTTGGGATGGGTCAGCCGCTGCACCCAGGCCCCCTCGGTGGTCCACAGCAAAAGCCCCGTGGTGTCCAGATCCAGCCGCCCCACCGGACGCAGCTCGGCGTGCAGGGGCGCCGCGCGCAGCAGCTCGTACGCCGTTCGGTGAACGGGATCGCGCAGCGCTGTCACCACGCCCAGCGGCTTGTTCAGCAGCACGTGCGCCTCCGCCACCAGCTTGCGCGCGTCGCCGTCGACGATGACCGACAGCGGCAGCAGCGCTTCGTCGATGCCGCGCCGCCGGTCGTCGAACGGACGTTGCTCGCTGTCCAGAACACGCCCGTCGGCGATCAGGGCCGCAACCGCAGTCTTTGAACAGCCAAGGTTCCGCGCCAGCAGCGCATCAAGCCGGATCATCGACGTTGTCTACCAAAGCCTGGTCGCGCCTGTCATGCCCCGGTGCTAGCGTGACCGGCGCGCATGCCCGACTTGCACGTGGCGCTGGTCGCGCCGGAGATCCACTGGAACACGGGCAACGCTGGACGCACCTGCCTGGCGGTCGGCGCGCAGCTGCACCTGATACGGCCGCTCGGGTTTTCGCTTGATGACCGCCAGGTGCGACGGGCTGGCCTGGATTACTGGCCGCGCGTGCAACCGGTGGTGTGGCCCGACTGGGAGACGTTCGAAAAGGCCCTGCCGGGAATCGGCGCCCCCTGGTTCTTCGGACCGCGGGCCCAGCGTCGGTTTCAAGCGGTGGCCTACCCGAAGCCATGCGTGCTCATCTTTGGCTGCGAGAGCGTGGGCCTGCCCGAGTCGATCCTGCGCGACCACGCCGACCAGACGGTGGAGATCCCCATGGTCGATCCCCAGCTGCGTTCGCTCAATCTGTCGACCTGCGTGGCCGTGGCCGCCTACGAGGTCCGCCGGCAGTGGTCGGGCGCCGTGGGTCTCAGCGGGCCAGCAGCGCCTTGGCGATGATCAACTTCTGGATCTCGCTGGTCCCTTCATAGATGCGCAGCGCCCGCACCTCGCGATAAAGACGCTCGACGACCACGCCCTGCACCACGCCCTGCCCACCGTGCAATTGCACGGCGCGGTCGACGATCTGCTGGGCCGCCTCGGTGGCGAAGAGCTTGGCCATCGACGAATGCGCCGATTGCGCCGACGGCGCGTCCAGATCGCCGGCGCCGCCCCGGTCGCGCGACCACGCCGCGCGGTAGACCAGCAAGCGGGCGGCGTCCAGCGCGGTGGCCATCTCGGCCAGGGCCATCTGCACCGAGTCGCGCTCGGCCAGCGCCTTGCCGAACGTCTGCCGCCGCCTGACGAAGGCCGTCGCCTCCTCCAGTGCTCGCCGGGCCAGGCCGCAGGCCGCCGCGCCCACCGTCGGTCGCAACAGACCCAGCGTGGACAGCGCCAGCCGCATGCCGTCCCCCTCGTCGCCCAGTCGCCCCGATTCGTCGACGGTCACGCCATCAAGGCGCAGCGTCCCCAGGGGATGGGCCACCGCCATCGCCACCGGCGAGACGGACAATCCGGGCGCGTCGGCCGGCACCAGGAACGCCGACAGCGCCCGGCGTTCGCCCTGGCCACCCGTGCGGGCGAACACCACGTACACCGAGGCGATACCGGCGTTGGAGATGAGGCACTTCTCACCGTCCAGGCGATAGCGGCCGCCATCCCGCCGCGCCGTGGTGGCCAGCGCGCCCAGGTCCGAACCTGCTTCTGCCTCCGTCAGCGCGAACGCGCCCACGGCCGTTCCGTCGACCAGCGCCGGCAGCCAGCGCCCGGCAGCGGAGGCGTCATCGCCGTTGGCGCCGGCAATGCAAAACGCCGCCAGGGCCTGCACGCCGGCCAGCGCATCGACCAGCGCTGACGTGCGCGCCAGCTCCTCGCGCAGGACCACCAGGGGCAGCGTGGCCGGCGGCACCGCCGACGCGGTCCCACCGT
>DATLVT010000505.1:0-2700 GCA_035577105.1 Polyangia bacterium | reverse complement strand
CCGAGACGGGCGATCTGTTCGATCTGGTCTGGTCAGTGGAGAATGTCGTCTGGATCCTGACCGCGGTGACCTGGGGCGACATGAACAGAGATCGGCGCGCACACGATGGCATCGATGACGGGGTCGGGGTTCCTCTGGCTGACGTCAGCGTGCGCCGGCTGCCGCTGGTGGCCGCCTGCTTTTCCGTGGCCATGTCGCTGGGCGTGGCGTCGTGTCAGCGACCGATGGGCGTGGCGCTGCTGGTCGCCGCCCTCGCCTGCGCGGCCGTTTCCGCTGGCGCGCAGCGACGGGAGGCGACGCGGTGACCGGGTCCCCGCCGCCTCTCGCCACGGCGGCGTCGCCGTCGCCGGCCTTGACCCTGATCGCCGCCGTCAGCCGCAACGGCGTGATCGGGCGCGGGGGCCAGCTGCCCTGGGATCTGCCGGAGGATCGCGCCCATTTTCGCCGCGCCACCATGGGACACGCCGTGATCATGGGGCGGCGAACCTGGGACGAGACCGGGCGCGCGCTGGACGGCCGGCGCAACATCGTGGTCTCTCGTTCAGGGGCGGTCAGCGGCACCGGGCGCGAGGTGGTCCCCACGCTGGCCGAGGCCATCGCGCAGGCGCGAACCACCGACCCGGCGCCGTTCGTCATCGGCGGGGCCCAGCTGTTTCGCCTGGCCCTGCCGGTGGCCACCCGCATGATCCTGACCGAGCTGACCTTCGACGCCGACGGTGACACATTTTTCCCACCATTTGTTCCCGACGAATGGCAGATAGTCGACCGCCGGCCGGGCGATCGCGCCACGTACGTCACCTACCAGCGCCGCGACTAGCGCAGGCGGCGGCGTCGTCTAGAATTCCGCGCGTTGGCCCCCCAGAACGACGACAGCGACGACGCTCGAGACAGCCCGCTTTTTCGGACCGTCGCCTCGGCGATCGTGTTTGTGGCCGTGTGGGCGGCGCTGAACACGCTGGCCAACCTGCGCGTTCCCGGTCGTGACACCGGGCCCGGCCTGTGGTTCCTGCTGCCGTCAGTCGACATCACCGTGGTGCTGGGGATCTTCGCGCTGCTGGGGTGGCGGGGCGTCCGTGTACCGCCGCAGGTCGGCTGGCTGCTGGGGGCTCTGCTGATCGGCGTGCGGATCTTTCGCGCCAGCGACGGGCTGGTTCGGCTGAACTATTACCGGCCGGTCAACCTGTACCTGGATCTGCCGCTGCTGCCCGAGCTGGCGCGCCTGCTTTACGCCACCGTCCGCCTGCCGAAGTTGCTGCTGGGGGCCGGCGCGGTGGTGCTGGGCCTGGCCCTGCTGCTGACGATCGCCGCAGCGGCCATGGCCTATGCGCAGCGAACGCTGGCGTCGGGCACCATGCCGCGCTGGCTGGTGGCGGGCGGCATCGTGGCCTGCCTGGCCCTGACGCCTCTCTGGCCGTCATACGATCCCGTTCACATCGGGCTGTTCGGCCAGAGCGTGACGCCCCTGCTGGTCGAGCAGGTCCGCTTCGCGCTGGCCGCCAGCGCCTTGCGCCAGCGCAAATCGGCGGACATCGCCGCCACGCAAGAGCGGCTGCGCACCACCGCGGCTGATCTACAGAAGCTGCAGAAGGCGGACGTCTTCATCTTCTTCGTCGAGTCTTACGGCAGCACGGTGTTCCGCCGGCCGGAATACGCGACGCTGATCGAGCCGGCCCTGACACGGTTCGTCGCCGAGATGAATCGCCACGGCCTGGTGACGGCATCGGCGCTGCTGGATTCGCCGACCTATGGCGGCGGATCGTGGCTGGCCCACGCCACCTTCGCCGCCGGCGTGCCGATCAAGGACGGGCTGGAATTCGCGGTGCTGCGCCAGACGGAACCGGCGCCGCGCACCCTGGCGTCGTTCTTTCGCAACGCCGGCTATCGCACCGTGCTGGCGCAACCGGGAACCACGCGCCCCTGGCCCGAGGGCGAGGTGTCGGGGTTCGCGCGCAAATACTATTCGTACGACTTTTCTTACCAGGGCCCGGCCTTTGGCTGGGCGACCATGCCCGACCAGTTCGTCGTCGACTATATCCACCGCCAGGAGGTGGCCCGCGCCGGCCAGCCCCTGTTCATTGAATACGCGCTGGTCTCCAGCCACGCCCCCTGGAGCCAGCAGGTGCCGCTGCTGGACGACTGGTCCCGCATCGGCGACGGCAGCGTGTTTCACACGGTGGCGCCGACGGTGTACCCCATCACCTGGCAGAACCTGGAGCAGGGCGGGCCCGCTTACGTGGCGTCGCTGATCTACGACCTTGACCTGCTGGCGCGGTACATCGTTCGGCTGGCCGACCGGCGGGCGCTGTTTGTCGTGCTGGGCGATCACCAGCCGCCGGGAAACGTCACCGGCAACGATCCGTCGCCGGCGGTTCCCGTTCATCTGATCAGCCGCGACCAGTCCTTGATCGATCGCTTCGCCGCCGAAGGCTATGTCGCCGGCATGAACCCGCCGGCCAGCGGCGCGGCGGCCGGCATGGAGACGTTCTTGACCAGCTTCCTTGGCCGGCTCAGCGCGGACGGCAGCTAGGGCCAATGCTGTTCACTTAGCGGCCTGCGCTGCCGGGCGCTTGCGGGCGTAGTTGCTCATTTTGATCTTCACTGCCCGCGGGAAGGAGCGGTCTGGTCGACGCGGGGGCAGGACGAGCCGCTTGAGGTTCAAGCGAAGGGTAGCGAGGTCGCGGGGAATGTTGCCGATGGCGG
>DATLVT010000504.1:0-8639 GCA_035577105.1 Polyangia bacterium | reverse complement strand
GTGGTCCCGCCGGCGGGGATGCTGTCGTCCAGGATGTATTCAAACGTTCGGTTCTCGAAATAGTGGTCGTGGTAGATGGCGAAGGTGTCTTCCATCTCGTGTCGGAAACGCACGCGACCGGCGCCCCTGAAGATGATGTGTTTGGTGACCGGATCGACGTACGAGATCGGCTTCGCGGGCGTCTGATCGGCGACAAAGAGCGGGGCGAACGACAGCGCCTGGCCGGAGCAGGCGCCCAGGTTGGCGCTGCTGGTCCCGTCGCTGCCCGGGCAGGTGGTGGCCTCGGCCGAGGCGCCCGCCTTGAAGTAAGCAAAGATCCTCTGCACATCGCCGTCGGAGATCGTGCTCGCCGGAAAGGCCGGCATCAGGGTGCCGCCCTGCGGGTTGCGAACCTGCGACAGGAACGCGGCGGAGGTGCCGGCGGCCCCGGCGGCCGACGCGAAGAGATTCGGGACCGCGGGGTTGGCCGAGGCGCCGAAGGCGCTGTGGCAGGAGCTGCAGAGAGGAACAAAGCTGGGCGGTAACGACGGTGCGTCGCCGCCCGTCGCCACACACGGGCCCGGCATGCCGCCCAGGCCACCGGCGGCACCGGCCATACCACCGCCGCCGGTTGCTCCGCCGGCGTTCATGCCGCCGCTCCCGGGATCTCCCGGCGCCCCGCCGCCGCCACCGCTGCCGGCCAGACCACCCGGCCTCCCGCTGCCGCCCGTGCCACTCGACTGCCCCGGCATCTGCGCCGTACAGCCCCAGAGGGCCGCCACGGACAGGACCACGGCCGCCAAATGAAGGCGCTCGGAACGCTTCAGCGACTGGCACCCATGGTCCGATCTCACCGCGTCAGGTTCTTTCCCCACCCCGAGAGAGTGGACTGGCTGGTCCAAAACAGTCGGTGCCGCAGCCATCGAACGCACAGCCAAATTAGTTTGTCGGCGGCCAACGGGTTTTCCTGAACGACTCCACTCACCTCTCCTGAAGGACCGGTTCATGAGGAAATGTCGACGAGGCGTGACGCAGTGCTTTGCCCTGCTGCTGGCCACCGCTGCGGGCGCCAGCCTGACCGGGTGCAGCGGGGCCATCGGTGATGGGCCGTCGGGGTCGGCCGGCGGCAACCCCATCCCTGGCGGCAGCGGCGGCGTCGGGGTCATCACGCCGCCCGCCATGAACGGCGACGGCCTGGACTGGTTCGACACGCTGAAGGCGGCCGACTGTTCGGCGACCGCCACCAAGCTGCCCGCCTCGCGCATCTGGCGCCTGTCGGCGGTGCAATGGCAGAACACCGTCGCCCAGGCCTTGAACCTGACCGCCGTCGACGTCAGCGGGTTCCCGAGGGACCAGATCGATCCGCGCACCGGCTTCAGTGACGACTCGACCGGCGACAAGGTGACCCTGCCGCTGGCGTCGGCGTACTTCGATGCCAGCGATCGCGTCGCCACGCAGGCGGCGCCGGCGGCGGCCACGGCCTTCCCCTGCCTGACCACCGCTCCCATCGCCGTGACGTGCGCGCAGATGTTCGTGCAAAGCTATGCCCAGCGCCTGTTCCGTCGCGCGCCGACGGCCGCCGAGACGACGACCTACGCGAACTATCTCGCCAGCGAGTCCAAGCTGGACCCGGCGCCGGTGGCCATCGCCTCGACGCTGAAGGCGATGCTGATGTCGCCCAGCTTTCTCTATCGGACCGAGCTCGGCAGCAGCAAACCGGGCGCGGTCGATCTGACCGGCGACGAGATCGCCTCGCTGCTGTCGTACACGATCGCCGACGTGCCGCCCGACGCGACACTGGCCCAGGCCGCGGCGGCCGGTCAGCTCACCGACGCAGCGGCGCGCACGGCTCAGGCAGAGCGCCTGGCGGCCTTGCCAGGCGCCAGGGACAAGCTGGCGACGTTCTGGCGCGAGTACCTGGCCCTGGGCGACGCGCCGACCACGCCGGGCATCGATGCGTCGATGCACGCCGAGGCCGAGGCCTTCTTCGCCAAGGTGGTCCTGGAAAACGGCGGCGGCCTGAAAGATCTTCTCACGGCGCCGTACACGTACGCGGACGCCACCGTCGCCGCCATCTACGGCACCGCCAGGCCGGCGGCGGACGGGCGGCTGATGCTGGACCCCACCCAGCGCAGCGGGATCCTGACCAGCGCCAGCCTGCTGGCCAAGACGGCGGCGCCCTCGCAGGCCGCCACGGTCATCCACCGCGGCCTCCTGGTGCGCGAACGTTTGCTGTGCGAGATCCCGCCGCCGCCCCCGGCCAGCGTGGTCCCCGACCCGGCACAGATCCAGATGGCGGGCCCCGACGCCACCGCCCGCGAAAACTACCAGCAGTTCAAGGCGTCAAAACCAGCCTGCGACGCCTGCCACCAGACCTTCCAGCCGATCGGCCTGGCCTTTGAAAGCTACGACGCCCTGGGCAAGTTCCGCACGACTTACCCGACGACCAACAAGCCGATCGACACCAGCGTCGCGCTCACCGGCGCGGGAGACGCCAACGGCACCTATGGCAACGTCGTCGACCTGGCCGCCAAAATCGGCGCCAGCCAGATCAGCCAGTACTGCTTTGCCCAGCAGTTCGCGTCGTTCGCCTTCGGACGCTCGGTGAACATGGAGCAGGAGGCCTGCACCGTGCGCAGCATGGGCGACTTCGTGACCAGCAAGGGGGGCCAGATCCGCGCGCTGCTCTCCTCGTTTGCCGCCGCGACGACCGTTTACCGGAGGATCCACCAATGAAACGCCACGTGTGCGATCCGCGCTTCTCGCGCCGCGCCCTGCTGAGCGGCCTGGGCGCGGGGGCGGTGCTGCTGGAGCCGTTCCTGCGCTATCGCAGCGCCTGGGCCGCGCCGGCCCAGTCGGGCAACCTGCTCATCTTCTTCACGCCCAACGGACACAAGCGAACGTTGACGGGCATGCCCTGCTTTGACGGGACCGGCTCCCCGACCTCGCTGACGCTGGGCTCTGCGCTGACGCCTCTCGAGCCTTTCAAGAGCGACGTCGCCGTCGTCAAGGGGCTCAGCCTGAAGACACCGACCTTCATCGCCAGTCATCAGGACAACTGCCGCATCCTCACCTGCTGGGGGGCGCCCAAGGAAGGCAACGACAACAGCCAGTTCACCGGGTACGGGCCGTCGATCGATCAGGCGATCGGCAAGGCCATCAACCAGACGCCGCTGGTCGTCGCCGTCGACCCGTACCGCGACGCGCCCCACTGGCGAAACTTTCTCAACTGGCGCGCCTCCGGCGTCAACGAGCCCTTCACGAAAAACTTCCAGGCGGTGTTCACCGACGTCTTCGGCGGCCTGACCGGCGCCGCCCAGACCACGGACCAGATGGCGGCCATCGCCCGGGCGCGGGCCCGGAACAAGAGCCTGCTCGATCTGGTGAAGGGCGACATCGCGACCTTCCGCACGCGCATCAACAGCAACGACAAGGCGCATTTGGACGCCTACCTGGACTCGCTGCAGTCGGTCGAACAGAAGGTCACGCAGATGCCAGCGCTGCCGGGCGTCTGCAGCGTCGACCCGCTGTCGTCCCGGGTGACCGCCATGGCGGCCACCAAGGCGACCATCCAGAACGACGACAAGTCGCCGCCAGGGGCCGCCGCCGAGTTGCAGAAGCGCGGTGAGCTGTGGATGGACATGATCGCCACGGCGTTCGCCTGCGGCACGCGCCGGGTGGCCACCATCCAGTGGCAGGGCGCCTCCGAGGGATACGACCCGGCCGCCGACAGCGGCTCGCCCACCCACCACAGCGTGAGCCACGGTTCGGCGTCCGCGGAACACTGGGCGGCCATCGACACGTGGTACGCGCAGCGCTTCGCTTACATGCTGAACGCGCTGAAGACGCTGAACGTCCTGGATCGCACGGTCGTCGTCTGGGTCAGCGAGATCACCGAGGGACACAACCAGCTGAACATGGTCACCGTCGTGGCCGGTGGTCAGGCGCTGGGCATGAAGATGGGCCAGTACGTCATGTACCCGATCAGCGGCCAGGAGATCGACGGCGCCGGATCGATCCCCATCGCCCAGGATCCACGGAACAAGGGGCTCAACGATCTGTGGATCACCGTCCAGCAAGCCATGGGCGTGGCCCAGCCCACCTTCGGCGATCCCAAGTACTGCACGGGCCCGCTGACCGAGCTGCGATCGGCCTGAGGCTCCGATCGCGAGCGATTCGCGGAGCCGGTGCTCGGGATTGAACCGAGGACCTACGGTTTACGAAACCGTTGCTCTACCACTGAGCTACACCGGCAGACTTTGTGGCTGTGGGTACTTACGCCAACCCTGGAACCTCGTCAACCGTCGAGAATCAGCGCCCCACGCGCGCTGGCGGCGGCTCCCAGTAGCCGCGCACCAGGGCGGTGGCCTGCGCTTCTCCGGCGCTGGGCTTCCGCCCGTAGCGCGCCAGCGGAACCAGGAAGGCCACCGCCACCAGGACACAGAGACCCAGCTGGCGCAGCCAGCGTCGCTGGTCACCGTCGCCCAGGCGAGCCACGCCCAGCGACACCGCCGCCAGCACCAGCAGCGCGATCGGCAGCAGCGACCAGCGCCCGGGCAGGTGCAGCAGCCAGCCGACGCTGTAGGGCAGGTACCCGTCACCCAGCAACGGGAACGCCAGATCGAAGACGGGGTTGTTGAACTGCTCCGGATAGTGCGGGTACATCACCGCCGACATCCCGTTCAGGACCACGGACGGAATCAGCAGGCCGGCGATCAGCGTGGCCAGCAGCGGCCGCGCCATCCCCCGCCGCCAGACGTGGGCGGCGGCCACCATCAGGAACGGCGCCACCGTCACAACATAGCGCGGGCCCACGCACCAGCCGGCGCGCCAGTTGCTCATGCCCGACAGAAAAAGAAACATCGCCACACACACCGCGATGATGGCCACCCCGTCGCGGCGCGGCCGCCGCGCCAGCAAGACGAACGCGCAGGCCGCCCCCAGCGCCAGCAGCGGCGAGAACGCGAACAGCCCGTAATCGGCCGAGAACAGAAAGGTGCCGAAAGCGGAGAACTTGGGGATGGACAGGCCGTGAAACCCGGCGGCGTGGGCGGTGCGGGCAAAATAGGCGTTCTCGATGTACCCGAACGGTAGCCGCCAGGGGCGCCCGAACAGGGCCGCGTGATAAACGCCGAAGGCGATCACCGGCGGCACTGTCCCCGCGAAGAAGAGCCAGGCTTCCTTTCGATAGCGCCACACGGCGTACGCGGCCAGGATGGCCGACACCAGCACAGCCTGGTACTCGAACAGCACGCATAGCCCCGCCAGCAAACCGGCGCAGAAAAATTGCGCCGGCGATACCGGACCGCCCTTGCCCCGAAACGCCGCCAGCGCCCGTGTCGAATCGTCCGTGGCGCCGGGTGGCGCCAGCAACATGTACGCGCCGAAACCGGCCGCCGCGGCCAGCGAGTGTCCGACGAAGATCACCGCGTACGGAAAAAAGATCGTCCCCAGGGCAAACCCGGCCGTCAGGAGATCCCGGGCCGCCGCCGAGCGCGACACGCCCTGCACATAGCGGGCGAAAAAGAACAGAAACGCGCACAGCGGCAGCTGCACCGCCACCAGGCGCAGCCAGAAGACGGTGGCCTTCTTCCCGGGCGATCGCCAGCCCATCAGGTGACGCAGCTTGGTCTGCGCCCACAACACCGGAACACCCAGGAATGACGCCCCGGGCGCCTTGGACGAATAGACGTGCTTGTTGGCGGTCGCCTTGTCGTTGACCCATCCCCACTCGCGTTCGACCTGGTCCAGGTTCAGGACGTGATGTTCGACGATGGCGCGGGTCATCCAGACGCGCGCGTTCTCGTTGGGGTTGTTCAGCCGCTCGTAATAGGGAAAGACCGACAGGTAGACCAGCGAGACCAGGATCCAGACGGCGTTTCGCCGCCAGAACGATTCGGCCCGGGGCGCGGATGTCGCATGGCCGTCGGTCATCAATCAGCCGCGCAATATACGCGCTTTGGCCGCTCCTTCCACTGCGCCAAGCGCGGCGACCGCGGGCACCGGGCCCGCCCACCGACGCCCCCGACCACGCCGATCACATCATCTGGCAACGGTTCGGCAACTCGCAACGACCGTTGCAGCATTCCTGGCGCAGACCGCAGATCCCGCAGGTGACGCGCCGGCCGCAGGCATCCGTCACCACGCCACACTGAATGTTGCGGCAAGCACGGCCGTCGTCCTGGCAGGGAACACAGACGTTGGGCTGGAAAAGGTCACCGCACATGTCGCCGACCGTGGCGCAGCCTCCACAATGAACCGTCTGTCCGCAGTTGTTGACGACGTCGATGTTGCAACGCCGGCCGCAGGTTCGCGCCACCGTCTCCGGATCGCATGCGTCCGGGCCCACCTCGGGAGGCGCGTCCACCGGCATGCCGCCCGTGCCCGCGCCACCGCTGCCCGGCATGCCGCCAGTTCCCATCGTGCCGCCGCTGCCCGGCTCACCGCCGCTGCCGCCGCCCTCGCCGCCGCTGCCGCCCGTGGCGGCTCCGCCGCTGCCCGACCCGCCCGCTCCGCCGCCGCCTGCCCCGTCGTCGACGGTGGCGTCATTGCCGGGCGCTCCTCCGCCGCCGCCAGCGCCGGCGTCACCAACCGGCAGGCAGGGCTGGCCTTTCAAGGTGAGGTTCACGATGACGACGGCGCCCGAATCGACATTGGCGGCGGTCGCTTGTCCCACGCCGATCTCGCAGGCGCCTGATAGAACCGCACCTCGAATCACCATGGCGCCGCGAGCGCTGGCCGGCAGGTAAAGCCCGACGCGCAACGTGTCGACGCCAGACAGGGGCACCGTCACCGACGGGTACTGTCCGCTGGCCACCGTCTCCTGCGTGGACCCCAGCGCCTGCAGCGACAGCGTGACGTCGGAAAACTGTCGATCGCCGTCGACGTAAACCTTGACCAGCGAGCGCGGGTTTCCGCATCCGGCTGCCAGCGCCGCCGCAAGAAGAGCGGCCGCCAGGGCGCCAGGCGCCGGCAGGTCAGTCAAAGTCCATTTACGGCAGGTCGTCCTGGTCTTTGTCATTGGCAGGCCACCAATCCCGAGCAAGACGGATCACTCTTGTGGCCGGCCACCACGCCGATAACAACTGCGCCAGCCACCGCGCCGCCGACCACAGCCCAGAACCACCATTTCTTGTAGATGGGCCGCGCCTCCCCTGGCGCGCTGTCCGGGCCAGGGCCCCCATCGGTGCGAAGCACGTTCGGCGAGGTCGGGCTCTTGCCCGGATCATGCGCCATGGCCAGCGACTGGGGCGGCAACGTCGGCGCCGCCACGGGCGGCGGTGTGGTCACCGCCGGCACCGACGCCGAGCGGATCCCCACCGGCTCCAGCGCGCCGGCGGGCGGCTGGTTGTACGCCACCGCGGGTGACAAGACCGGCGGCGGCGCCGCTGGCTTTGCCGTCACCGGGGCGGTGAATCCCTTGCGCATGGTCGACGGCGCAGGCGCGGCAGCCAGCGCGGGGCTTGCCGTCATCGCCAGGGGCGGCGGCAGGGTGGTCGGCGGCTGGACGGCCTCCAGATCACGCAGGTGTTGCTCGACCGTGGCCAGGTTGGGCGGATTGGGTTTCTCCGCCAGGAACCGTCGGTAAAACCGCACCGCCTCCGGGCGGTTTCCCATCTTGCGCTGGCACTGCGCCATGTTGAAGAGCAGGTTCGGCTCCGGCTTGGCCAGATAGGCCTCCTGATACTCGGTGAAGGCGTCCTGAAAGCGCTCGACCCGATACAGGCTCTCCGCCTTGGTGTAGTGCTCCTTCGCGCGTTTGATGTCGACCTCGGCCCACGCCGTGACGGAGAAGAACGTCACGCCCGCTAGCAGAGCCCAACTGCTGGCTCGACCGCGCATCACCGTTAAATTTATTCCTCTGATTCCAGCGAAGTCAATGCCGCAATCCGGCAGCCGACGATCGTTCAGTTCCGTTTCAGTTCCGATTCAGCACAGCGTCACTTAGAAAAAACCCTGAAAAGACGTTTGATAGGGTCGTAAAAACGGTCCACCACCCGTTCCTTGAGAGGAATGATCGCGTTGTCGGTGATGGTGATGTTTTCGGGGCAGACCTTGGTGCAGCACTTGGTGATGTTGCAATAGCCAATGCCGTGCGCCTTGCTCAGCTCCTCCACCCGATCCTCGACGTCCAGCGGATGCATCTCCAGCGCCGCCGCGTACACCAGGAACCGCGGGCCGATGAACTCGTCGTGCTTGTGGTGATCGCGCAGGACGTGGCAGACGTCCTGGCACAGAAAGCATTCGATGCACTTGCGGAACTCCTGCACGCGCTCGATGTCTTCCTGCTGCATGCGCCAGGTGCCGTCGGCGGCGTCAGGGGCGCGCGGCTTGAACGGCTTGATCGCCTTCTTCACCCGAAAATTCCAGGACACGTCGGTCACCAGATCGCGCACCGACGGAAAGGTGTGCATCGGCTGGACCGTCACCGGCTGATCCAGCGGCAGATCCGACATGCGGGTCATGCACATCAGGCGCGGCATCCCGTTGACCTCGGCCGAGCACGAGCCGCACTTGCCGGCCTTGCAGTTCCAGCGCACCGCGAGGTCGTTGGCCTGGTCGGCCTGCACCTGGTGCACGGCATCGAGCACGACCATGCCTTCCGTGACCGGCGTCGAGTAGTCCTCGAACTTACCGCCCTGGCCGTCGCCGCGCCAGAT
>DATLVT010000503.1:0-4760 GCA_035577105.1 Polyangia bacterium | reverse complement strand
AGTCCCGCTGATTCCATGCCTCGCCAGCAACGGGCGTTGGACGCCTTCCGGCTGGAATACAATACCGAGCGGCCCCACCGGGCGCTCGATGGGAAAACTCCCGCCGACCTTTACGTCCCTTCCCCCAAGCCTCTTCCCGCGACGGTCGAATCCATCGCTTATCCCGGGCACCATCAGCTTCGTTCCGTCCGCAGCGATGGCTCCATCAAGTGGCGCGGGTCCACCCTCTTCCTCAGCGAAGCCCTGCAAGGCGAGGTCGTCGGTATCAAAGAACTAGCTGACGATCGAGGGCTCATTCGCTTCGGACCAGTCGACCTTGCCGTCCTCGACGAACGTGGGAGCGAACCCGAGCTATTCCGCCTCCCTCATCCATCGTCGCCCGGTGCTCAGGCCTGTCCAGGGTGAACTCGCTTCGCTCGCGCCTGGCGGCGCTCTGGACAGACCTTCCGCGCCGGCCGTCTCTCACCTCCTAGGGGGGCTGGCATCCTTCCCGGTTGCCAGCCCCTTCCTACTGCGCTATCCGAAAGTGTTACCCATGTCGCCGGTCTGACTTGTTACCCATGTCGCCGGTCGCACACCCCCTTTCCGCGCAGCGAGCGGCTGATCGGCTCCTGCTCGTTCAACCTGGGCGGCGTGCCGCCCGACCCGTCGAACGTCGCCATCACCGCCGACGGCTGCCCCGGGATCATCGTGGACTGATCCCGGGCAGACCCAGTCAGCGGCGCCTTTTACGCCAGGATCTCGGTGATCATCTTCTGCGGGTTGTTGGCCCGGGCGATGCCGAAGTCGTCGACGGCCGGCCCGGTCATGCCAAAGACGCCCTTCATGAGCGTGATATGCAGGTCGCGCAGCCAGCGCTTGGTGAAGTCGATGTGTTGATCGGTCTTCAGCTTGCCGGCGCCGCCGCCGATCAGCATCATCTTCAGCTTGTTGCAGGCGTGGTCATTGAACCCGGCCATGGGGGTTCCAAACATGATCACGCTGTTGTCGAGGATGCTCTTGTCGCCTTCCTTGATGGCGTCCAGCCTCATCATCAGGTTGGCGACCTTGCCCACGTTCCAGTGGATGATCGAGGCAAACACGTCGTTGCTGCCATGCTGGCCGTTGTTGTGCCATTCGCCACAGACGCCGGTGGCCACCGTCGAACTGGTGGCGGTGAACTTGCGCACCGGCACGTGCCCGTAGCTGAATTCCGACCGCTCGTCCTCCAGCATGTGCGTGATGAGGCGGGTGGCGTCACACTGGAACGCCATCACGATGAGGTCGTTCATCATGTCGGCGTGCGTCCCCTTGTCGTACGTGGCCGAGTTCGACTTGGCACCGTTCGGCAGGATCGGCCCGGTGTACATCGGCTTGGCAATCGGCGTGCAGGCCAGGCCGCCCATCCCCAGTGACATCGACGTCGCCTGCTTCTCGACGGCGCGAACGTTGGTGAGGAAGCCCTCCATCCTCGCCTTGTCGCCCTTCCCCAGGCGATTCTGCGTCCGGGCCGAGTTCTCGGCGACCGCGTCGAGGATGCTCTTGTTGAGGGCGATGCGCTTTTGCAGCCCGGGATCCGGCATGCCCCCCGGGGTGGTGGAGACGACGCCGACCAGCTTGTTGAACACCTCCAGCGGGTCGACCGATTTGTACATCGGCTTCATCGTGTCGCTCCAGGAGATGGTGCGACTGTCCGAGCAGGGCGATCCTTGGTCGCAGTCGCTGAACCAGGTGGACAGACCGACCTGAAGCGACTTGATGGGCGTGTTCCCGACGATGGCGGGCACCTGCGCCATCAGTTGATCCGTCGACGTCCGGTTCATCTCCGGAGCACCGGGTCCCGCCATGGCCCGCGTGACTCTGGGGTCGATGCAATTCAGCCAGGCGCCCGGCTGCCGGCCGTGACTCGGCTCGACGCTGGAGCTGCCGTCGGCGTTGAACGACGTCCCGTTCTCGAAGTTGCTGAGAACGGTGATCTTGCTCTTCAAGGGCAGGAGGGGCTCCAGAATTCCTGGGAGCTGCCAGGCGGCGCCGACGCCGGTCGCCGTGGGTTTCCAGCTCTCGCTGGCCCCCATCGGCAAGAAGATCGGCATGTAGCGCAGCGGACCCGAGCTGGCGGCCGACGCCGACCGCGGGGCCAGCGAATCCATCCAAGGCAGGGTGACTGCCACACCTGCACCGCGCAGGAACGTTCTTCTGGCAAATCGGTTCATCTCGATTGCTCCTTAATTTCCGGCAGAGCCATGGCGATAGCGGAACGTCTCCGCAAGAACCAGCGACTGAACCAAGTTGTGAAGGGTGGGTGCCCCCTTCTTCCACTCGGTCTGGATTTGATTCAGGTACGGACGGTCCGTGTCGTCGATGGTGCGGCCAAGACCGTACTTGAACAGCACCTCCGAGATGCACTCGGAGAACCGGGTGTTCTTGCTGACCACGTCCGCCAGGCCTTCCAGGCCGCTGAACTTGACCCCGTCCAGCTCGGCGCTGGGGTCAATCGTGGATCCGTCCGTGTACGTCGTGCGGAATTTTCCGATGGCGTCGAATTGCTCCAGCGACAGGCCCATCGGATCGAACAGCGAGTGGCAGGCGGCGCACGACGGGTTCTTGCGGTGCTCTTCCAGCGCCACCCGGACGTTCTTGGTGGGATCCAGCCCGCTGGCGGCCAGACCGGCGACGCCCGGGGGCGGGTCCGGCGGGCTGGAGCACAGGAGGTTGCGGAGGATCCACTTGCCACGCAGGGTCGGCGACGTGCGATCACCCAGCGACGAGAGCGCCAGGAAACCGCCCAGCCCGGTGAACCCGACGCGCTTGTCGGTCTTGATCTCCATCTGCTGAAAGCCGGGCGCGCTGCCGGCGGGCACGCCGTAAAGCTTGGCCACGTTGGCGTCGACATAGTTGATGTCGGCGGTCATGAAGTCGACCCACGGCCGATTGCCCTGCAAGAACTCGTTGAAGTAGAGGTACATCTCCTGCGTCAGCGAGCTCGCCAGATCAGACGACCATTGCGGGAACAGCGTGGCATCGGCGGGGTGCTCGGGCAGCTTGCGCGCCCCCAGCCACTGCCCCGCGAAGTTCTCCACGAAGCGGCGGCTCTTCACCGGGTCCGCCAGCATGCGCACCACGGTGGCGCGCAGCTTGTCGTCCTGGGTCAGCGATCCGTCCGCCGCAGCGTCCAGGAGGGCGTCGTCGGGAGCGCTGCTCCACAGAAAGTACGAGAGACGAGAGGCCAGCTCGAACGGCGCGACCGGGTGCTTGGTCGGCGAGGCCGGGTTGGGATCGAACTCGATGCGGTAGAGGAATTCCGAGCTGGAGAGCAGAGCGCGCATCACCTGCTTGATCCCGCCCTCGTGATTTTCACCCAGCCCGCGCGCCGCGGTGTACACCTTGTTATAGGTGCCCACCTCGTCGCTGGTCATCGGCCGCCGGAACAGGCGGCGGCCGGCGGCGCTGATGATGCTCTGGACGCAGGTCGCGTCTTCCGTGGCGCAGGTCACGACCTTGGCCTTCAGGTTGGCGTTCGCGAAGACGTCCTCGGCGATCATCTCTGCGGTGTCGAAGTAGCGTTTGTACTGCGCGTCGTCGAGATCCAGCACCACCGCGATGTTGTCGAACCCCTCCACCTCGGCGCCCAGCCAGGACGAGTTCGCCGGCTGCATCTTCGTCCCCAGGACGTCAGCCACCGTGGCGTTGTATTCGGCAGAATTGAGCCGGTGCAGAGTCTTCGTCCCGGGATCGACCCCCGGCTGGTTGCCGCCGCCGTTGCCACCGCCGCTGCCGTTGCCATTGCCGCCGGCGCCCGGGTTGATCGGCTGCCCCGGCTCGCCCACCTGACCGCTGCAGGCCAGAACGCTGCAAACAAGCGCCGTGGCGAACAGGTGGCCGGTGTGACGGGCGGGCATCTGGTTCTCCGAGACGGAATCGAACGATGCTTTCATTTTTCTGCTCCTGCCGGGCGATTGAGCTGAAATGGCTGCCGTGAGGACCGGTCGTCACGGTGGATGGGCGCGCGGGCAAACGGGAGACGTCGGAACCGGGTCTGCTAGCACCGGAGGGGGCTACCGGATCCAGTCGAACGAGCCGGGGGAAACTGACCGACCGATCATGCGGGCGCATGCTCGAAGCAGCGGTGCTATCGGGGGCGACACCGTTGCTTGATGTTCATAGTATCCCGGGCTCCGGTAAATCGATCAACTGATCGGACAGATCCCGACCCAGGTGGGCTTTCTGCCGGGCGGACCGGCCCCGCGAGGGATTCAGCCTCGCGGGAAACTCAGAGCCGCGGGGTTTCAGATGATCGGCTGGCAGACCCAGACCAGCGCGCTGCCGGCGTCCGTTCCCGGCGCATGCTGGCACCGGCAAAAGGCCGCTCGGTACTGGCAGTTCTGGTCGGCGATCGAGCAACTCTGGTAGACGAGGTCCCCACCTTGCGAGGTGGTGGTTGGCTGCTGCGCCGGGCAGGCGCCACCGTCGGCGCCGCCGCCGCTGGATCCCCCCGAACCGCCGGCGTTCGTGTCGCGGGCCCCTCCGTCGGTGTTCATCCCGCCGCCACCACTCGTCGCTCCGCAAGTCATCGCCTGGGCGGGCAGGTTCGTGATGAACGAATTCAGGTCGGTGCGACAGCGGGCGGCCATCGTTTGCTGCTGGCTGCCGCTGGTGGCGACGCACGCGCCGGCATTGGTGCAGCCATCCAGCGACACCAGCGCGCAGCAGTGGTCCAGGGTCTTGCAGTCCGCGCAGGGATCGGCGCTGCCGCCCGCCCCGCCCGCCCCGCCCGTCGCCGA
>DATLVT010000502.1:0-6206 GCA_035577105.1 Polyangia bacterium | reverse complement strand
ACCAGCAGGTGCAGGAGCGGGTGATGGACTCCAACCCGCTCGAGCGCGAGCGGGGGATCACCATCCTCTCCAAGAACCTGTCGGTGCGCTGGGGGGAGACGAAGATCAACATCGTCGACACCCCGGGGCACTCCGACTTCGGCGGCGAGGTCGAGCGCATCCTGCGCATGGTCGACGGCGTGATCCTGCTGGTCGACGCGGCCGAGGGGCCCATGCCGCAGACCCGCTTCGTCACCCGCAAGGCGCTGGCCCTGGGGCTGCGCCCCATCCTGGTGGTGAACAAGGTGGATCGGGCCGGCTGCGATCCGGACGGCACCGTGGACGCCACGTTCGATCTCTTCTGCGCGCTGGGAGCCACCGACGCGCAGCTCGATTTTCCCATCGTCTTTGCGTCCGGCCGCGAAGGCTGGGCGGTGCGCGATCTCAAGGACCAGCACCAGGATCTCGGTCCGCTGCTGGACATGATCGTCGAGAAGGTGCCACCGCCCAAGGCCGACGTCGCCGCGCCGCTGGCCATGCACGTCACCACGCTGGACTATGACGACTACCTGGGCTACGTGGCCATTGGCCGCATCCAGTCGGGCCGCCTGCGCCAGGGCGATCGCGCGCTGTGCATCCACCGCGACGGCTCGCGCGAGGAGTTCCGCGTGGCCAAGCTGCTGGGGTTCCAGTCGCTCAAGCGGTTCGAGCTGGCCGAGGTCGCCGCCGGCGACATCTGCGCCGTCACCGGCATGCAGGACCTGACCGTCGGTGAGACCATCACCGAGATCACCCGCCCCATCCAGCTGCCGCTGCTCGAGATCGAAGAGCCGACCGTGCACATGCAGTTCATGTCGAACAACGGCCCCTTCGCCGGCACCGAGGGCAAGTTCGTCACCTCGCGCAACATCCGCGAGCGTCTCTTCAAGGAGATCAAGTCCAACGTCGCCCTGCGGGTGCGCGAGACGGCATCCCCCGACACCTATGAAGTCCTGGGACGCGGCGAGCTGCACCTGACGGTCTTGATCGAGACCATGCGCCGCGAAGGCTACGAGCTGATGGTCTCGCAGCCCGAGGTCATCTACAAGGAGGGCGAAAACGGCGAAAAGCTGGAGCCCTACGAGGAGGTCGTCATCGATCTGGACGAGGCCTTCTCGGGCGCTGTCATCGAAGAGCTGGGCCGTCGCGGCGGCCGCATGCAGGAGATGGGACCGTCCAGCGAAGGGCGCATGCGCCTGGAATACCTCTGCCCGGCCCGGGGCCTCATCGGCTACCGGTCGCAGTTCCTGACCGACACGCGCGGCACCGGCATCCTGTACCACAACTTCAAGAACTACGGCCCCTACGCCGGCGCGTTCAAGGCGCGCACCAACGGCGTGCTGGTGGCCCAGGACCTGGGCGAGACCAACGCCTACGGTCTCTTTTACTTGCAGGAGCGCGGTCAGCTGTTTCTGGATCCGGGCGTCAAGGTTTACGGCGGGCAGATCATCGGTCTGCACTCGCGCGACAACGATCTGATCGTCAACCCGTCCAAGGCCAAGAAGCTGACCAACATCCGCACCACCGCCGCCGACGAGAAGCTGACCTTGCCCCCGCCCCGGCTGTTCACCCTGGAATCGGCGCTGGAGTTCATCAACAACGACGAGCTGGTCGAGGTGACCCCCAAGGCCATCCGCCTGCGCAAACGCAGCCTGGACCACAACGAGCGCAAGCGTTTCGAAAAGGTGCTGCGGGTCGAGGAATAGCCTCCCTGTTCCTCGAGTCCCCCGCACAGCCGTCACCGTTCGCCCACATGACGGTTGCTGGAATGTCGCAAAGGAACTTGCGGCGTGCGGTAAGATCGCCGGGTGCGAATCGCCGCGCTGGACGTTGGATCCAACTCCTTCCACCTGATCGTCGCCGAGGTCGAGCCCGGCGGGCGCATCCAGATCCGCGATCGCGCCAAGGAGATGGTGCGCCTGGGCGACGCCACCCTGCGCACCGGCGTCATCCCCCCCGACGTCTTCCAGCGCGGCCTGGCCGCCCTGCGCTCGCTGCGCCGGATCGCTGACCGCCACCAGCCGGACGCGCTGGTCGCCGTCGCCACCAGCGCCGTGCGCGAAGCCCAGAACGGCGGCGAATTCGTGCGCGCCGCCCGCGACGAGGTGGGCATCGACATCCGCGTCATCCGCGGCGACGAGGAGGCGCGCCTTATTTACCTGGGCGCGCGCAGCAGCCTGGACCTGGGTCGCCGGCGCGTGGCGCTGTTCGATCTGGGCGGCGGCTCGATCGAGGTGGTCCTGGCCGACGCGCAGGAGTGTTACTCCACCGCCTCGCTGAAGCTGGGGGTCATCCGGGTCAGCGAAGAATCGCCGATGGCCGATCCGCCCACGGCTCGCCAGCGCATGATGCTGGCCGATCGCATCCGCACCGCGCTGGAGGCGCCCATCGCCCGGCTGCGCGCCATGGGTTTCGATTTCGTGGCCTTCACCTCCGGGACGGCATCGGCCCTGGCCGGGCTGCTGGGCACCAAGGGGACGCTGCCCCGGCAGGCCCTGACCGAGCTGGAAGAAAAGCTGGCCGGCATGACCGTGGCGGCCCGCGCCCAGCTGCCGGGCCTGGACGCGCGCCGCGCCGACACCATCCTGGCCGGGGCGATGCTGCTGCGGACCGTCCTGGATCTGTGCGACGCCGAGCAGGCCGTCCTCTGCGACACCGCCCTGCGCGAGGGGATCGTCGCCGAGTACGTGGTGGCCAACCGCCCGGGGATCCTGCTGGCCGAGGAGTTCCCCGACCTGCGCCGGCGCAGCGTGATGGAGCTGGCCCGTCGCTGTCACTTTCACGCCCCGCACGCCCAGCAGGTGGCCCGCCTGGCCCTGTCGATCTTTCGCCAGACGGCCGCCCTGCACGATCTGTCCAGCACCGACGCCGAACTGCTGGAGTACGCGGCGCTGCTGCACGACATCGGGTTTTACATCTCGGCCAGCCGGCATCACCGGCACACCCAGTACCTGATCGAGAGCAACGAGATGGCCGGCTTCTCCGAGGAAGAGCGCGAGATGCTGGCCCTGACTGCCCGCTATCACCGCAAGGCCTTTCCCAGCAAGCCCAGCAAGAAGGACCAGAAAGAAGCGCGAAGAGAGGCCAGGAACGACGCCAGCCGCCTGCGGGGCACCTTCGCCGCCCTGACCAAGTCGATGCAGCGGCGCGTGCGCTGGCTGACCGCGATCCTGCGCATCGCCGACGCCCTGGATCGCACGCACGCCACGCTGGTTCGCAGCATTCGCTGCACCGTCAAGCGCCGCACCATCGAGCTGCGCCTGGAGGTCGACACCGATCCCGAACTGGAGCTGTGGGCCGCGCGCCGCAAGGGCGATCTGCTGGAGACCATCACCGACCGCAGCCTGCGCTTTGCCGTCGACGCCGCCCGCGACGCCGAAGCCCCGGAGCGCGTCCGCGCCGCCAACACCACCGGAGAGCCGACCGCCGCCCCCGACCGCAAGCGCAAGCGCCTCCGATTGATCAGCTAAGCGGTCGCAACCGCGCCTTTACAGCGCGATGGCCAGGCGCAACAGGAATTCGTGCAGGTTGGGCGTGTTGGCGATGATGACGCGGATGTTCTCGGTCGTGCCGTGAAACATGTTCAGGTTGTAGTTCGCCGAGAAACGAAAGCGTTTCGAGTACCAGTAATTCGCCCCCACGGAGGCGGTGATGACGCGCGTGGTGGCCACGTTGGGATCGGCGATCGACGGCGTGTCGCTGCGCAGGTCCTCTTTCAGGAACTCGGCCCGCGCCACCAGCATCAGCCCGTCGGCGGCAACGCCATCGACCACGGAGGCCAGCCGCAGGGGCATCTCCATCCCCGGGCGGGGAAGCAGCTGGTCGTCGCCCACCACCCAGAACCAGACCTCGCCGTAGCCGCTGTACGCGCCCAGCGTGGCGTTACCCAGCGTGCGCAGCGTGCCGGTGGCGGCCGCCCCGATGTCGTCCTCGGTCAGCTGCTGGCTGCGCGAGACGTACTCGGCGCGCAATCCCAGCCGATGGGTCAGCGGCGCGTTCAGCTCGACGGCATAGGCCAGCACGCGTCCGTTCTGGTGCAGCTCGACGACGGTGGGCGTGCCGCGGCCGGTGGTCCAGCGCGGGTCAAAGAAGCGAAAGCCGCCGGCGGTGGTCTGCGACTGCAAGGCCAGCCCCCCCAGGTGCCGCCCCCGCCACACCGAACCGCCGATGGTGATCTCCCTGAAGCGATCCGACAGCAGCCCCAGCGGCGCGATGAAACCACGGCCGATCAGATCGAATTGATTGTCGACGTTGCGAAAGTTCGCCCCTTCGCCGTTGAACACGCCGGTCGAGTAATAGAACAGGTGCCGATCGTCGGTGCCGTGCAACATCAGGCCGACTTCTTTGTTGGTGGGCGCCCCCACCGTACGCACGGTCAGCGATCGTTCGATGAAATCGGTGTAACGATCGGAGACGCGGTTCTCCAGCGTGAAGGGCGCGTCGAACTGGCCCGCTTGCAAGATGGCCACGTCCCCCAGCGGGGCCAGGGCCACATAGTCGTCGGTGGTGGCCAGGAAGGACTGCGTGACGGGATCGGCGGGACCCGGGGGCGGCGAGGCGAAGTCGCCGGCGATGTTGTAGTAGACGCCGGGCCCGATCCAGCCCGACAGCTCGAGGCGCACGCGTTTCAGGGAGAAGCCGCTCTTGACCGACTGGGTCGTGAAGAAGGCGCCGTCCACCTGCAACCGCGCGCTGGGAAAAAGCACGAACAGGTTGTTGGCCGAGCGGAAAAACGTGGTGTCGCCCGAGATGCCCGCCAGCGGTTCGTTGGTGGCCGGCCCCGGAACCAGCGGCGTGGTGTCGACGGGCGGCGCGCTCTTGTCTGCCGGCGCGTTCTTCTCGGGCGGCGCGCCCTTGTCGGCAGCCATCGCCGCCCCACCGGTCACGGTCGCCGCTGCCAGCAGCAGCACCCCCCAGACGCGGCCGACCACCAGGGCCACCGCGCTAGCTGGAGACCACCGACGTGCCGGTGACGTGATCGTGCAAAGCGATGGCCTTCCTGTCGGTCAGCACGACCAGGAATCCGGCCAGCCACAGCAAACCGACGACGATCAGCGTCCCACCCAGCTGGCCGACGATCTGGGACGGCTTGGCCGAGAATCCCAGCTGGATGTCGATGATGGCGGCGGCGGCGAACGGTCCCCACAGCTGGATCAGCACGCGCGCCACCAGACGCGGCCAGCTCAGGCTGTGACGAGGCTCGACCAGGATGACGCCGCAGATCTGCTTGCCCAGGGATTGCCCACCGTTCTTGTGGGCGAACGCCGAATAGCAGGCAAAGAAGATCATTCCCAGCTGCATCGACTCCCAGCGTGAGGCCGGCGCAAAGCGCGGCAGCACCACCCCGGCGGCGATCATGATGAACCCCATCATCGCCATGTCGATGCAGAACGCCGCCGCCCGCGCCACCAGGGGCTGCGCCACGGGCGGTTCGATCAAGGCAACCTCCAGCCGGCCCAGCAGCTCTTCATAGCCGGAGGGGCGCTGCTTGGGATCCTCGCGCTTCAGGAAGGCCACCAGGCGTCGAATATAGTGGGGCGCCAGTGCTTCGGGAAGGGCCCGCTCGGGGCGCGGCGGCGCCGCGGTCAGCATCTCGTGGAAGATGACCCCCAGCGCGAACATGTCTCCGCGCATGCTGGCCGGTCCGCCGGCAATCTGTTCAGGCGAAAGATAGGGGCTGGGTCGATCCCCCTCCAGCGGAGACGGCACGCCGAACCCGTCGACCTTCACCTCGACCGAAGCGCTGCCCTCGCCGTGGCGGCGCAGGATGATGTTTGACGGGCACAGCGCCCCGTGGGACATCCCCGCCTCCTGGGCGGCCTGCAGACCGCGGACGATCTGAACCAGATAGGCGACGGCATCGGGCCATGGTATGGCGCCGTTGTGCTTGATCTCGTCGCGCAGCGAAAGACCGTCGACGTGCTCGGCGACGACGTATGGGTTGCCCTCGGCGACGCCGACGAAACGAACCTGAGCGACGTTCTCGTGCGCCACCCGGGCCTGCTGACGGGGCGCCGCCAGGATGTCGCCCGCCGGACCCGCCTCGGCGGCCGGCCCTTTGCGCAGCACGGTCAGCATCACCGGCTGCAGCAGGCTGGTGTCGTCGGCAAGAAAGACCGTCCCCATGGACGAATGACCAAGACGTGCCCGCACGGTGAAGTGGTGGAACCGTCGGCCGATCATCGTGT
>DATLVT010000501.1:0-8037 GCA_035577105.1 Polyangia bacterium | reverse complement strand
ACGTCGCAAACAGGTTGGTGGAGTCGGCGATCAACGAAAAGCCGGTGATGAAGCTGGCCGCCGCCGGGCTGATGCCCAGGTGGCCGCCGGTGATCGATGAGCCGGTGACATTGGTGATACCCGTCTTCGCCAGCAGCACGTAGCTGCCGGCGGCGGCGAGGTTGGTGGCCGCGCCCAGGTTGACGGCCGCCGGGCCCAGGCCCGCCGTATTGGACGCATCCTGCGCACCGTCCAGTCCGCCGGCGCCCGTTGCCTCGCCGCCGCCGGTGGACCCCACGCTGACGTCCCGGCCGCTGTCCTGGTGTCCGCCCGAGCCGGTGGATCCGGCGCCCTTGCTGACACCGCACGCGCCGACAAGGAAGACGGCGAATGGGAGAAGGACCGACATCGGGGCGCTTCGCTGAACCAAGGCAAGGCATGGTGGCATCGTGACCTCAACATAGGGAGGCTCGCCGTCGCCACCATGGACGCTCGGGTCTTTTACCGATCTTTCTTCTTCCGCTCTGCTTTTGCTACGGACAGACGATAGGCACCGGCGGATTCGGCGTCACGAATGTGGGTCGCTCGGCCGGGGTGGTGGCGGTCAGCATGCCGGCGTGGGCGGTGTGGCCGGCGGTGGTGACAGAATCGGCGGCGGTGGCGGCGCCGGGGGCTTCGTCGAATTTCCAGTAGCCGACCAGGTCAGGCTCGTTGCCCACCAGCACCTTCGTGTGGTTGGTCATGATCTCGGCTTCGCTGCGGGCGACCTTCCAGACCCTCACCTCGTCGAACATGCCGTTGAAGCAGAACGAGTTGCCGGGGTTGCAGCCGAGAATCAGCGGGCCGCTGCCGGTGGCCAGGGTGCCGGCGGCCGTCGACATGATACGTGAGGTGCCGTTGACGTACGTCTTCATGGTGGTGCCGTCCCAGGTCAGGGCGATGTGCACCCACTGCGCGTTCATCGAGGTGATCCCCAGATAGGCGGTGCTGTCGACGCTGAGGTTGCCGTTGGTGAAGGGATCCAGCGTGGCGTGATTGCCGGCCATGCCCGCCACCGGGTTGGTGCCGAAATCCAGGCCGAAGGTCGTGTTCGTGCCGGTGCTGCCTGAATAGACGACCTGGTTGCGTTCGCCCACCCAGTCGGTGGGTTTGATGTACGCCCAGAATTCGATGGTGCGGTTGGCGTTCCCGGTCGGGGTGTCGGCCATCAGGTTGATCAGCACCCGCGCCTGAGCGGCGTCGCTGGCCATGCCGGTCCCGTTGGCCGACAGCGAGATGGCGTTACCCGCGCAGTGGGTGCCGCCACTCGTCTCGCTGGCACTGTCGCCACCCACGGCGCCGTCAGCGACGCCGCTGCCGCCTGACCCACCGTCGGTCGCCGGGGCGCCGCCGCTGCCCGCGCCGCCGCTGCCGGTGACCCCGCCGGAGCCGGGGGCGCCTCCGCTGCCGTTGCCTCCGCCGGAGCCAGTGCTGCCGCCACTGCCGACGGCGCCGCCGGAGCCGCTGCCACCCGTTCCCGTCGAGCCACCCGGACCGCCCCCGCTGGAACAACCCGACCCGATTGTCGCCGCGAGGACGATCGATGAAAGGAAGGAGCCCAGGAAAGCCAAGCGAGGCTGTTGCAGCAACATTTATCGATCTACTAGCATGCCTTTCGGGGCAGCGTCGAATGGGTGCCAGGCAGCGTATTGCGGGAACCGAGCGCCACGCATACATTGCGGCCCCCTCAATTCGAAAAAGGACGAAGGATGAACTCGACCACCTGGCTTGGGAAAATCGCCTGCACTCTCGGCGCTGCCTGTGTTGCCTTGCTCTCCGCCCAGCGCGCGCAGGCGCAAGCGAACCCGACCTTTGCGTATGCAAAGCCGGAGGACGTCGTGGTCGCGCCCGCCAGGGTCGAATGGAAGGCGCAGGCGAAGGGCGGTCTGCTGATCACCACCGGCAACTCGCAAGGACGGAACGGCAACCTCGCCGTCACCGCCTCACGCAAGCAGGGCGGCAACAAGCTTTCGATCGACGGTTCGATCGCCTACGGCCAGTCGGATCTGTGGACGCCGGTGGTGTCCAACAACCAGATCGTCGGGCTGGATCGCCAGCCCGTGACCACGACCAACAACTGGAACGCCAAGGCTCGCTATGATCGGTTCCTGACGCTCAACAACGCGATCTACGCCAGCGGACTGGCGGCGGCGGACCGCGTGGCCGGCAAGTCATTCTTCGGCGGCGGACAGGCCGGGTACAGCCGGCAGCTGCTGAAAAACGCCCTGCACCTGGTGGTCGCCGAGATTGGCTATGACTTTTCCTATGAGCGCTATCTGCCGCAGCCGGGGCGGCCGATCGATTCGGTGACCATTCATTCAGCCCGCGTCTTCGTCGGCGAGATGCTGAAGCTGAGCGCCGCCACCGGGGCCACCGCCAGCGTCGAGGCGCTGTTCAATCTGAACAAGGAGAGCAAGGCCCTGAACGCGAAAGACGGCCAGCCCGGCGTCGACGCGTTCAAGGACACGCGCCTGGTCGGAAAGCTGGGACTGACCACGACGCTGTTCAAGAGCCTGAGCTTCGGGTTCGGATTCACGTTGCGCTATGACCAGAACCCGGCGCCGCTGGCTGTCTCGCCAAGCGTGCTGAACGGCCGCATGTACGCGCCGGGGTTCACGCCGTTCTCGACCAAGCTGGACACGTCGACCGAGGCGACGCTGATCTACACCTTCCTCTGATCGGGACCCTCAAAGGGTCCAGCACCCCCCGCGAATCTAGAGACTGCGCTGCGTCCACTCGAGGTCGATGAGGCGCCAGGTCTTGCCCGTCGGGTTCTTGTCCTGCAGCAGCGGCGGCAGGCGGGCCGGGCGTACGTTGTCAAAGGACTGCAGCGCCGCGAACCGGCGCAACGACGCCGGGATCCCCACGGCGGTGAAACCGGGGTGCCCCGTCGACGGATAGGGGCCGCCATGGTTCATGGCCGGGCTGACGGCGACGCCGGTCGGCATCTTGTCATTCAACAAACGCCCCACGCGCGGGCGCAGGTGGAACGCCACCTGATCATAGGCAGCATCGTCGGCGCCGCCCCGGTGCGTGTAGACACAACCGGTCAGGCTGCCCTCGACGTTGTCGACGATGCGGCACAGCTGGTCGAGATCATCGGCGATGACGAACAGCGTGCTGTTGCCGAAGGCCTCCGTCTGCAGCGCGGCGTGGTTGCGCAGGAAGTGCTCGCCGCTGGCCAGCAACAACGTGTTGGCAAAGCTGTACCCCTGCCCGCCGCCGGCCTTGCCGCCCGCCACCACCTCGGCGCCGGCGCGCACCAGCGTGGCCACCGCGTCGGTCAGGGCTTTTTCGACGGCCTTTGACAGCAATGTGCCGACGGGCGCGGCGCGGAACTTGTCGGCGACCAGCTTGACGAAGGCGTCGGTCCTGGGCCCCTTCTGCAGGATCACGAATCCCGGGTTGGTGCAGAACTGGCCGGCGCCCATCAGACAGCTTCCGGCAAAATCGGCGGCGACCTCTTCCAGGCGCTCTTCAAGAACTCCGGGGAGAATCACCACCGGGTTCACGCTGGACAGCTCGAGGTAGATCGGCTTGCCGGCGCCGTCGGCGGCCGTCTTCAGCTTGAGGCCGGCGTTGCGGCTCCCGGTGTAGCCGGTGGCGCCCACGCGCGCGTCGGAAACCAATCGCTCGCCGTCGCTGTGCCCGGTGCGATAGATCAGCTGCACGATGGCCGCCGGCAGGCCGGCCTGCTGGCTGGCGGCGAACGCTTCCTCGGCGAACAGGCGCGTCGTACCCGGGTGGCTGCTGTTGGCCTTGGCGATCACCGGATTGCCGGCGGCGATGGCGGCCACGAAATCGCCGCCCGCGGCGCTGTTGAAGGCGAACGGAAAATTGTTGGGTCCGAACACGCAGACCGGCCCGATGGGCGCCAGGATCGATCGGATGTTGGCCTTGGTGTCGATGGTGGGGAGGGCCCACGATCCCTCGCGCGCCGCCGCCGCTCCCAGGCGGAACTGACCGACGGTGCGCGGAAACTCGACCTCGGACAGACGCGGCGCCTTGGGCAGCGCCGATTCGGCGTGAGCCATGGCCACGAACTCGTCCTTGCGCGCCTCGACGCGCGTGGCGAGGGTGTCCAGGAACGCCCCGATCTTTTCGGGCGGCGTGCGGCGCAAGATTTCGGCGGTCTCGACCGCGGCGTTCAGCGCCTCGTCGCAGTCCTGCCAGGCGCTGATCGGATACTCGTCCGGCAGCGGCTCTTTCGTGGTGGGGTTATCGGCCCGGAAAGTCCCCGTGGCCTTCGATGCTCGCCAACGCCCCGCGATCAGAACCGGCTGTGCGCTCATGCGCGCCTTCTTACAACGTCTTTCGCCCTTCGTCGACCGCGCACAGGCGCACCACCTAGCGATCCGGCTGCAGCACGACCTTCATCAGGCCCGGTTCTCGACGGTAAAGGCGGTCGAACCACTGGGCCCCCTCCGCCAGCGGCGCCGTCGCCGAGATGAAGCGATCGACGTCGATGCGCCGCGAGGCGATCAGGTCCAGACACTCCGGGTACTCGCCCGCCGACGCGCACGAGCCCTGCAACCGGATCTGCCGCGTCACCACCGATTGCAGCGGGAGGGAGACGTCGCGCGCCAGGTTTCCGATCAACGTGACGGCGCCGCCCTTGCGAACGCTGGCGATGGCCGACCGGATGGTCGCCTCGATCCCCACGGCTTCGAAGGCCACGTCGGCCCCACGCCCGTCCGTCATCGCCCTGACCGCCGCCGCCGCGTCGGTCGTCGCCGAGTTGACGGTGTCCGAGGCGCCCACCTGGCGGGCGATGGCCAGCTTGCCGTCGTCGATGTCGATGGCGATGATGCGCTGGACCTGGGTCAGCTTCAGCACCTGGACCATCATCAAGCCGATCAACCCGGCCCCCAGCACGATGGCGGTGTCGCCGGCCGCCAGCGGCGTCAGGTTGCGGGCGTGGACGGCGATCGAGACCGGCTCGACCAGGGCGGCCTGTTCGAAGGTCATGCCGTCGGGCAGCGCGTAGAGGATGTGGTCGGGGACCGCCACCAGCTCGGCGAAGGCGCCGTTCTGACGGTAGTCGTCGCACGACACGCCCAGCACGCGCCGGTCGTCGCACAGATTGATGAGCCCGCGCTGCGAGAAGAAGCTGTTCGGGTTGTAGATGGTGGAATCGAACGTCACCCGCTCCCCGACGCGATGGTCGCTGACGGCGGCGCCCACCCTGTCGATGACGCCCGACGCTTCGTGCCCCATGACGATGGGCGGCTGACGGCGGCCGGTGCTGCCGTCCATCCCGTGCACGTCGCTGCCGCAGATGCCGCACGCCTTGACCCGCACCATGACGTCGTGCGGGCCCAGGGTCGGCTCCGGCAGGTCCTGCACCTGAAACTGTTTGTAGGCGGTGAGGACCAGTGCCTTCATGCGAATCCTTTGTCCACTCGGATCAATTGACCACCGCGAAGCAGGCGATGCGTCCGGCGCCGCCGAGCGGGGCGGTGTTGCTGCAGTCCATGTTCTCGTGTGACGAGTTCCAGGGGCGATACATCGCCGCCATGCTCTGGTTAGGGCCAAGACCGTCGGTGTGCCCCACCCAGGCGTGATCGGTGGTGGCGGCCGACGTCCAGTTCTTGCACGTGTCGCCCGCCTTCACCGTGCCGTCGCGATTGCTTCCGGTCAGGATGTCGTGCTCGACGGTGGGCGGCGATCCCGTCCAGTGTCCCGGTATGGGCTGCTGCTTCTCGTCTATGAAAATCATGTAATCGCCGTTCTTGGTGTGCAGATCGGCGAGGTTCATGGCGACCAGGGCGCCCTTGGAGTTGTACCAGGGACCGTTGCCGATGCGATCTTTGGCGTTGATCGGTGTGCCGGCGGGTCCCATCTCCACGCTGAGATACGCGTGCCACGTCTTGCTTCCTTGACCGGCGGCGGTGGCCAGATCCTGGCAACGTTTGTCGGCGCCGGTCAGGCCGCCCAGGTTTCCGGTCATGCTCTTGTCGCTGGTGATGAACATGCTCATGGACGTCGGCGACGCGTCGCCGCCCGCCGCCACATCCGCGGCCGGCACGTCTGCGGGCGCGTCGACGGTGGTGCCGCCGCTGCCGGCGATGGTTCCGCCGGTCCCGGCAGTCACGCCACCGGTCCCGGCAGACGCGCCGCCAGTCCCGGCAGACGCGCCGCCCGTCCCGCTGCTACCGCCGCTGCCCGCGGTGCTGCCACCGCTGCCCAAGGCGCCACCGGTGCCCCCCGTCGATCCGCCGCTGCTGCTGCAAGCGCCCAGGCCCAGCAAGCTCGCCAGCGCCACGGAAAAGAAGTTGAGTCGCGTTCGCATTGACATCCTCCTTGAATGGAACGACGGAGCGCCGCAGGCGCGGCCGGTACGGGAGAAGACGCCGAAAACATAGCCCCGCAGGCAAAGGCGAGGGCAAAAAAAACCGGCCTCCTCACTTTCGCGAGGGGGCCGGCGTTGGTACGAAGGTATTGTTTGTGCTGACTACCAGCGTTCGCGACGACCGCCGCCGCCACCGCCGCCACCGCCGCCGCCACGACCACCACCAACACCACCACCGTAACCACCGCCGCCTCCCCCGGTTCGCTCGCGCGCTTCGCTGACGTTGACTGCACGCCCCTGAAGCTCGCGGCCGTTCAGGTTCTGAATGGCCTTCTGGGCACCTTCTTCGGTGGCCATTTCGACGAATGCGAAGCCACGAGGACGGCCCGTATCACGGTCCATCACCAGCTTCACCTCGGTCACTTCGTAGCCTTCGGCTCCGAAGGCCTCCCGCAGGTCGGCTTCATTAACCGAGTACGAAAGGTTCCCTACATACAGTCGCTTTCCCATGTGATCTCCCTGTCTGCTGAAATGAAGCGTCTGAATCTCTCTACCTAGATCCAGACCTGCAAACAGCACGTACCGGAGGGACGGAGACACAAACGCGACGAATACGTAACATCCTAAACACCCTCCCGCCGAAATGCGAGGCTAATCCTCGAAATTCTTACGGAGCGACAAAACGGACCTGGTAATCCAGGCCGCAGCCGGCGTTGGGACGCGGCCGAATCTGGTAGTACCCGCGGTGACCGGCCAGGCGAATTTCGGGGACATTGTCGATGTGGCTGACCAGCAGGTACTGGCGAACCGCCTGCGGCATGGTGCGGGCGTAAATCGTCACACCTGAAGGGCCCCCAGCCTCAGACATTTCCACCCGATAGTCTTTTTCCCCCATCTTTTGGAGGTCGGTGGTTATGTCTAGCAACTTCTTTTGAAACTGGCCCTGGCAGCTGTCGGGGGCAGCGGCTGCGACGGTGGATTCGGCGGCGTTCCCCGGCGGCCGCGAAGAGCGCCCCGTGCCACAGCCGGCCAGGACAACGACAGCGAGCCATGCATGCGAACGCCCCATAGACGCGCGACGGCGGTGAACTGCCATGCGGCTCATTCACTACCACAGACGGTCGCCGGGCTTCAAACCAGGCAGCGCGGCTACGGTTTGGGCGGCATCTCGGCGATCCAACGCTCAATAATGCCGATCTCGCGGTCGGAGAGGGGATCGCTGGGTTTGGGCGGCATGCGATCCTTGCCCGACCCTGTGAGATAGATGCCGAGACGCAAAAACGTGACCGCAGTTTTTGCTCCTGCACAAGTCCCGCCACCACACGGCATGTCGTCGTAATGATCGAGATAGACAGCGGTCGGAGCCTTTCCTGCCAACTCAGTCCCGGCTAGGCCTGGATCGGCGTTCAGCTTTCCCCCCTGCCCGTGGCAGCGCACGCAGTTGGCCAGCATGATCGGCTTGACGTCGGTCTCGAAGCTGGGCGACGCCGGACCGTCTGGAGGCGCGCACGCCGCAAGGGAGAGGCCCAAACCAAGGCAAACAAAAAACAGGTTCGTCTTCGTCATGGCACGCTCACAGATAGTAATGCAGTTGCAGCATTCCCACGTACGCCGCCGTTCCACTGTACGTCGTGGTGCCGGTGGTGACGCTGGCGCTGGGAAGTTGGTAACGACCGACCAGGACGACCTCGAAATGCGCGTACGGGAACAGGTTGATCTGTCCGTCG
>DATLVT010000500.1:0-2694 GCA_035577105.1 Polyangia bacterium | reverse complement strand
AGCTCGACCTTGTCGAACTGGTGGCCGCGCTTGATGCCACGGGTGTCGCGTCCGGCGGCCATTTGCTCGCGGCGAAAACAGGCGGTGAAGGCCACGTGGCGGATGGGCAACGCCGTCGCTTCGAGGATCTCGTCGCGGTAGAGGTTGGTCACCGGCACCTCCGCGGTGGGAATGAACCAGAAGTCTTCCTCGGCGTCGCGGTAAAGATTCTCGCCAAACTTGGGCAGGTTCCCCGTCCCCACCAGGCTCTCCCGCTTGACCATGTACGGCGGGTAGATCTCGACGTAGCCGTGCTTGGCCGTGTGCAGATCCAGCATGTACGTGATGAGAGCGCGCTGCAGCCGCGCCCCCCAGCTCTTGAGCACGTAGAAACGCGAGCCGGAGATCTTCACGCCGCGTTCAAAATCGATGATTCCCAGCCTGGTGCCCAGATCCCAGTGCGGCTGCGGCGCGAAGTCATAGGCGCGCGGGGCCCCCTCTTGCCGCACCACCTTGTTTTCGCTGTCGTCCTTGCCGATGGGCACCGATGGGTGCGGCAAATTGGGCAGCTCCAGCATCAGCGTGTCCAGAGCTGCCTCCGCCGCTGCCAGCTCGCCAGCCATGGCTTCGATGCGGGCCTTCAGCGCGGCGCTGGCCGCCTTGGCCGCCTCGCGATCCGGCCCCGGTGCGGCGCGACCGATCTCCTTCGAGATGCGGTTCTGCTCGGCCTGCAAGGTCTGCGAATCATTCTTGAGATCGCGAAGGCGGGCATCCTGGGCCATCACCTTGTCGAGATCGATCGGCGTTCCCAGACGCCGATAGCCATCCCGAACCTCGTCGGGCCGTTCGCGAATCAAGCGGATATCAATCACGGCGCGGAGTTTACGACGGGGCGCCGTGACACGGAAGCGCAGCGGGAGCCCTGCACGACGAGATCGTGGACGGAGGCAGGGCGGGCAGATAGTCTCGGGCGCCAAGTCGTGTCGGCGCCCCACCACCCCACTTCGTACCGGCCGGGCGTCTATCAGCCGGCGCTCGACGGCCTGCGCGCACTGTCCATCTCCGCGGTGCTGCTTTATCACGACGATCTGTTGATCCGCGGCGGGTATCTGGGCGTCGACATCTTCTTCGTGCTGTCCGGATTTCTGATCACGTCGTTGCTCTTCGATGAATGGCGACAGCGGGGACGCATCAATCTGCGCAACTTTTACCTGCGTCGTGCGCTGAGGCTGTTCCCGGCCCTGGCGGCCCTGCTCGCGGTGGCGACCGCCTTCGCGCTGGCCTTTCCCAGAGCGCCTCAGTCGCCCCACATTCTGCGCGGCGTGGGCTACTCGCTCATCTACATGACCAACTGGGTGAACGGACGTGACCCCTTTCTGCTGGGACCTCTTGGCCACACCTGGTCGCTGGCCGTCGAGGAGCAGTTCTATCTTTTCTGGCCGGTCATCCTGATCGGGCTCGTCAAGGTGTTTCCCAGGCTGCGCGGGCTGATCGTTGCCACGGTGGGGCTGGCGCTGGCGTCCGCGGCCTGGCGGTTCACCTTGTTCTCCCTGGGCAGCACGCCCTGGCGCCTGTACAACGGCACCGACAGCAGGGCGGACAGCTTGCTGATCGGCTGTGCGGCGGCGCTGGCGATGACGGACCGTCGTTTTCTGGAAATTGTCCGTGATTCGCGGCTGGGGCGCTGGCTGGCGCTGGCGGCAGCGGCGCTTCTCGTTTTCCTGATGAAGGGAACGCCGCTGGAATGGAGCGGCTACGATCGCGGCATGTTCCTGGTCGTGGCGATTGCCGTGGCGATCATCGTCGTCGTCATCCTGGCGAATCCGGACCTGCTGGCGACGCGGATTCTCTCGACCAGGCCTCTGGTCTGGCTCGGTCGCCTGTCGTACAGCCTTTACCTCTGGCACATGCCCATCTTCGGGTTCATCAAGCCAGGGTCGCTGGGCATCAGCCCAACGACGGCGCGGATTGCCCGCCTGGTCTTCGCCTTCGCGGCGGCGATCGGATCCTACCTGCTCATCGAGCGGCCGTTTCTCAGACTGAAGACACGGCTATCGCCCAAGGCCGCCCAGGCCCCGGAACGGGTGCCGGTCCTGTAACGACCGCTTACGCCTTCCGCTCTTCCGGATCGGCCCCGTACGCGTACCCGTACCGCGAGTAGTTTTGGTAGTAGTAGTACTGGTAGCCGTAGGCGGGGTTCGAGAAGTCGATCTCGTTCAGGATCACGCCCAGAAGACGGGCCTTGGCGGCGACCAGATGGCGACGGGCGTGCGTCGCCGCCTCGCGCGTGGTTCCACCGGCTTGCACGACCAGGATGACGCCGTCGGCGACATTGCCCAGCACCGCGGGATCGGTGACGGCCGAGCAAGGCGGCGAGTCCAGGATCACCCGGTCGTAACGTGAGGCGCAGGCTTCCAGAATCTTGGCGAACCGATCGGTGTGCAGCAGCTCCGACGGGTTAGGCGGCGTCGGACCACACGGCAGAAGATCGAGGTTGGGAACGTCCGTGCTCTTGATGGCCTCGTCCAGCGTGGATTTTCCGACGATCATGGTCGAGATGCCGACCTGGTTGGGGACGCCAAAGCTGCGATGCAATCGAGGGCGGCGTAGATCGGTGTCGACCAGCAGCACGCGCCCGCCAGTCTCGGCCATGGTGACCGCCAGGTTGATGGCCGTGGTGGTCTTTCCTTCCCTGGGGCTGGGGCTGGTCACCAC
>DATLVT010000499.1:0-4404 GCA_035577105.1 Polyangia bacterium | reverse complement strand
AGAGCTGCACGCCCTTGTTCTTGTAGGCGGACCCGATGAAGACGGGGGTCATCTTGAGGGCGATGGTGACGCGGCGGATGGCGGCGTTCAGCTCCTCGGCCGACACCTCGGCCTCGGCCAGGTACTTGTCGGCGATGGCCTCGTCATGGTCGGCGATGGCGGCGATCATGTCGTGGCGGGCGGTCTTGGCCTCTTCCAGCCTGTCGGCCGGGATCTCCTCCTCGCGGATGTCCTCGCCGTTGTCGCCGTCAAAGTAAAAGGCCTTCATCTTGATGAGGTCGATGATGGCCTCGAAGTCGGCCTCCTCCCCGATGGGGAGCTGCATGGTGATGGTGTTGTGGCGCAGCTTGTCCTTCAGCTGGGCGGTCACCCGCTTGGGATCGGCGCCGGCGCGGTCCAGCTTGTTGATGAAGGCCAGGCGCGGGACGTTGTACCGTCGCATCTGTCGGTCGACGGTGTACGACTGCGACTGCACGCCCGACGTCCCGCACAGCACCAGCACCGCGCCGTCCAGCACGCGCAACGCCCGCTCGACCTCGATGGTGAAGTCGACGTGTCCGGGCGTGTCGATCAGGTTGATGTTGTACCCTTCCCACTCGCAGTAGGTGGCGGCGGACTGGATGGTGATCCCCTTCTCGCGCTCCAGGTCCATCGAGTCCATCTTGGCGCCCACGCCCGATTTGCCGCGCACCTCTTCGATCTTGTGGATCTTGCCGGTGTAAAAAAGGATGCGCTCGGACAGGGTGGTCTTCCCTGAATCGATGTGAGCTGAGATTCCGATGTTACGAACCTTGTCGATGGGCGGCATGAACTTTTCCTTCTCGCTTTTGCTGCTCGGACTAACCCGGGGAAACGCGCGTGAGGCGGCCCAAACAATAGACAGACGGCCGCCCCACCAGGCGGCGGAGTTTACTCAATGCCAGGCTGTTTGCCAGCGCTATCTGGCGAACGGTTTGGCCTACTTGACCGCGGTCAGCTCGACGTCGAAGACCAGCGTCGCGTTGGGCGGAATCGGCCCGCCCGGCGTGCCCCGTTCACCATAGGCCAGGGCGGGCGGAATGGTCAGCTTGCGCTTGCCGCCAACCTTCATGCCGTCGATGCCCTGCTCCCACCCTTTGATCACCATGCCCGCGCCCAGCGGGAACTCGATGGGGCGGCCGCGATCCAGCGAGCTGTCGAACTTGGTCCCGTCGGTCAATCGCCCCGTGTAGTGCACGGAGACCGTCTTACCCTTGGTGGCCAGCTCGCCGGTGCCCACCTGGACGTCTTCGATGACCAGCCCGGCCGTTGTCTGAGGATTCGTCGGTTGTGATGGGGACAAGGTGTTCGCCTCTTTTTCTTTCTTGCAGGCGGCGACGCCCGCAGCGGTGAGGAGCAACGCGATGACAGCCAGTTGACGCATGAGGCGGGAAAGATATCACGTCAATGAACGATGTCCCGATGGGCGGCCGTCGTCTGATCGCCGCCGTGGATCAGTTGATGGGTGTGGCCAATCATCTCGGCCAGAAACGTGGACAGCGCGCAAAACTCCGCGGCCTTTCGCTCGGCGGCCAGATGGACGGCGCGATGGATCAGGGCCCGCACCAACGCCCAGTCCGACTCGGTGCCGCGACCGCCTAGTTCCCCGAGCAGAGCGGCGAGACGCGCTTCATGCTCCTTCTGCAGTTCATCGACGTTCGCCATGCGCGGTGCTTAGCACGCGCACGAGGCGAAGAGCACGAGGCGAAGAAAGAAAAAGAGGGTCGATGGTGTCTTGGCACCGTCGACCCTCCCCGCCGGCCGTCCCCTACCACCGCCCGACCCACACCTGCGACCGCGCCCTACCCTCTCTCTCGACTGGCTCACCAACGAACCTAACCATCGCGTCCCGATTCGCAAGACCGCCCTACCAGATCACCAGGAGAAAACCCGATCAAAAATCATAACTGCGCACCAGCAACTCTCCGACGGGACCGCGCGCGGTCGCAACGGAGTTGATTGCGCGACGCACCGGAATTTTCGTTCTTGGCAAATGGCGATAGAGCGTTCTCGTTGTCAAACAGTCGGAATTTGACAGCAACGCCGGCACACCGTTATTGCCGAGGTGTCGCAACGTCGCCGCCAACCTTCGTTGCTCTTCGTTGCCGAAACGCCCCTGGGCGTATGCGGTGAACGATGAAGTGCGGGACAGTGGCACATACGGCGGGTCGAAATAAACGAAATCCCGGGACGTCGCCGTCTCGACGGAGACGGCAAAATCTTGGCAACGAATGTCGACGTCCTTCAGCGCCGCCGATGCGGCCCGCAACCGCGGCTCGTCGCAAATCACCAGCTTTTGATGCCGTCCAAACGGCACATTGAACAAGCCCGATTTGTTGACACGGTAAAGGCCGTTGTAACCGGCGCGATTGAGGTAGATGAGGCGGGCGGCGCGGGCCGGCAGAGTCAGCGACTCTGGATCAACAGCGCGCGCCGCGTAAAAGGCGTCTTTGTCGTATCGATAACGAACAAGCGCGTCGATGACCTGATCCACCTCGTCACGGACCGCCACATAACAAAGGATCAGCTCTTGGTTCGCGTCCGCCAGGACCGCGCGTCTGAACCGTCCAGCGGCGGCCAGCGCAAAAAAAACCGCGCCGCCTCCGACGAACGGTTCGTAGTAGGTGTCTATCGCAGAGGGAACCACCTTCATGATCGCCGGCAACAGCTGTCGCTTGCCGCCCGCCCATTTCAAGAACGGCGCCGGCGCGTTTGTGGACGCTGACGCTGCTGTCGACCCTGACGCTGGCCTCGATGTCGAGATCGATGTCGATGTCGACCTCGATCTCGACACGGACGTTGACGCGTTCGTTACATCCCTCGACGGAGAACGTGCCCGCTTCCCTGGTTTTTCCAGCGTTTTTTGTTCTTTTTTTGTTTTCAGGTTTGAGCTTTCTGCCTAAAGTGTCTGACCACTTTCACGCGCGGTGACGATCACCGCGCAGGTGAAGCAGGGGGTCCTAGTAGAGGAAGGCGTTGAAAGGAGATCGAGATGGCAAAGGTCCTGACCAAGTCCCAGATAATCCAGGCGATCGCGGACGCTCACAAGGAAAAGCTCGCTCGTAAGGATGTCGCCCGGGTGATCGAATCGCTGGCCAACGTTGGCTACAAGGAACTGAAGAAGAATGGTCTCTTCGTTCTCCCCGGCTTCGCCAAGTTCGTCGTGGTCAAGAAACCGGCCACCAAGGAACGCCCCGGCATCAACCCCTTCACCAAAGAACCGATCACCATCAAGGCCAAACCGGCCCGCAAGGTCCTCAAGGCCCGCCCCCTCAAGGCCGCCAAGGACTCCCTCGCCTAGCGTCCCAGCACGGCGTCGGTGAACGCTGCCAGGTCGCGAAAGCGGGGGGCGTCCACCCACGGGTAGAGGTCGAACGGATCCAGCAGCGCGGCGCGCGCGCCCACAGCGCGCGCGCCTGCGACATCCGCTGATGGTGAATCGCCGACCATCACCGCGTGCTCTGGCGCGATGGACAGTCGTTCCAGGGCCAGCAGAAAAATGCGCGGGTCGGGTTTGACCACACCGACCACGGCCGAGTCGACCACCGTGTCGAGCAGCGGCCGCAGCCCCGCGTTCTCCAGCATGGCCTCCACCGTGCCCTCGCTATTGGAGACCACCGCCAGGCGACAGCCGGCGGCCCGCAGCCGGGTCAGCGACGACGCCACGCCGCCGCCCACGCGGCACCACACGTTTTGCTTGAGGTGCTCGCGCAGCACGACCTCCACGGCGCGGTCCAGGGCGTCGGCAGGTCCGGTGTAACCCGCCAGCTCCAGCGTTCGTCGAAACAACCGTCCCAGAAACCGGTTGCCGCCGTCATCGTGGGTGCGGTGAACGACGCCCAGCGTTTCGCGCAGCTCGGCGCGCAAGGCACCCTCGGCGCGTTCGATGGCCCCCGCGTCAACGGTCACCCCGGCCTGCGCCGCGTGCGCCGCGATCTGCTGGCCGTCGCAGAAGGTCAGGGTGAACCCGACGTCCAGAAGAATGGCCTGCGGCAACGGATCGAACAGCATGCGATCCACGGTATATACGTCGCCATGATAAGGCTCAATCGGATCTATACGAAGGCCGGCGACGGCGGACAGACCCGTCTGGCCAGCGGCGAGAAGGTCGACAAGAACTCCGGCCGCATCGAGACCTACGGCACCGTGGACGAGCTGTCGTCCTGCCTGGGGCTGGCGCGAACGGCGCTGCGCGCGCCGGGCGCGCCGGAGGGCGCGGTCGAGCTGGACCTGGTCCTGCGGCGCATTCAGAACGAGCTCTTCAATCTGGGCAGCGATCTGGCCACCACGCCCGCCCACCGCCATCCCCAGCAACCGGTCATCGAGGAGCGCCACGTCCAGGCCCTGGAGCGCGAGATCGATCAGTGGAACGAGTCACTGCCCGAG
>DATLVT010000498.1:0-10458 GCA_035577105.1 Polyangia bacterium | reverse complement strand
ATCCAGGCCTTCTGCAAGCGCAAGGATGCCGTCTTTCCGGTCGAGGACGGCGGCGCCTTTCTCAGCGGCGACCGCCTGCGCTTTGCGTACAGCGCGCCTTCGGCGGGAAATCTGATGATCTTCAGCGTCGACGACGGCGGTCAGATCTTCCCGTACTACGGCGAGGACAGTCTGCGCAGCGTGCCCGTGGCCGCGGGCGCCAAGGCCATGCTCCCGGGCTCGGTCGAGCTGGACGACCACCACGGTCTGGAGCGGGTCTTTGCCCTGTGGGCCGCGCAGCCCCTGGACGGCGGCCAGGTCAGGCAGGCGGTGGCCAGCGCGCTGGCCGCGGCCGGCGACATCGCGCGCGTGCGAAAACTGGGCCTGGCGGTCGATCAAGTGTCGTATCTTCTGCGGCGGCCTTGAAATGCAGCGGAGCACGCCACGGCTGACTCTCTCTGCGCTGCCCCTGGCAGCGGCCATCGCCGTCGTCATCGTCGCTGTCATCGTCGCCGCGCCTGGCCGGGCGCAGGCGCAGCAGGTTCGCCACGCGCTGCTGCTGGGCAACAACCTTGGTCATGAGCCGACGCGGGCCTTGCGCTATGCCGAGCAGGAGGTCGGTCGCCTGGGCGAGCTGCTCAAACGGTCGGGCGACTTCGAGGCCGTCGACGTTCTGCGCGGGGGGAGCCGCGCCGACGTCGAGCAGGCGCTGCGTCGGATCGCGGACCGCCTGGCGGTCTCGCGCCGGGCCGGGCGATCGACGCTGTTCCTGTTCTATTACACCGGCCACGGCGACAACGAAGCGCTGGAGCTGGGTTCGTCTCGTCTGCCCTTGCGCGATCTGCGCGCCTACCTGGAGGCGCTGCCCGTCGACGTGCGCGTCGCCTTCGTCGACGCCTGTCAGTCGGGGGCGCTGACCGGCGTCAAGGGCGGGCACCGCGCCGCCGGTTTTGAAGTGCGGCTGGCGGACACCGGCAACGTCAAGGGCCTGGCCCTGGTCACGTCGTCAACCGCCAACGAGCTGTCGCAGGAATCCGACGACCTGCACGCCTCGTACTTCTCGCACAATCTGATGGCGGGGTTGCAGGGGCTGGCCGATTCGTCGGGCGACGGGCAGGTGACGCTGGGCGAGCTGTACGATTTTTCGTTTCGCCGCACGCTGGCCAACACCGCCGCCAACCTGGCCGGCGGCCAGCACCCCACGTACGACTTTCGCATGTCCGGCACCGGCGACGTCATCCTCACGCGCACGCGGGCCAACGACGGCCGCCTGCGCTTTCCGCCCGAGGCCGGCGCGACCTACAGCGTCTTTCACAACGGCGACGTCACCGCCGAGCTGGCCAGCAACCAGCTCGAGGAGCTGTACCTGGCGGTGCCGGCCGGACGTTACCGCGTGGTGCGCCGGGTTCTGGCCGGCGTCTCGGAGCGCACCGTCGAGCTCCCCGCCGGTCGCAGTGTGACGCTGGATCCGCGCGAGATGATGACGGTGGCCGTGTCCGTGGACCCGGCGCTGCGCCGCAAGAACAGCGGCCCCGACCAGTTCAGGTCGCTGGCGCAGACGCTGGAGGCGCACGTCGGTGTCGGCACCAGCGCCGTTCAAGGAACCGACGCCATCATCACCAGCGCCGGGGTCGGCTATGCGCGACGGGGCGAGTGGCTGACCGGGCGGTTGCGCGCCGACGTCTCCTCGTTCTCGGCCGATGCGCAGGGTTATCGCTCGACGATGCTGCGCCTGACGCCGGCCCTGGACCTGTTCATCGGGTCGGGGTCGACGGGCGCCGTGACGTTCCTTGCCGGTCCGTCCCTGGCGATGCCGTTCGTGCGCCAGCACAGCGACGAAGGCGTTCACCATTCGTTCGGCTTCCGGTACGGCGGCGCCGGCCTGGCCACGCTGAATCTGTCGGCGCGCGCGCTGGTCACCGCCACCCTCGACGCCGGCTTCGAGGTGTTCCGGCTGGACGGGCACGTCACCAACCGGCCGACGGCCGCGTTCAGCCTGGGCGGCGCGTTCGCGTTCTAGCGGTGCGTCTCACTTTGTTCACAGGAGCTGCTGCGCCTTGATCTCGAGATAGCGATTCACCAGCGCCGGCGTCAGCTTCTGCGGCAGGGGGTGCAGGACGTGGGCGCCGCCGGCGCGCAGGTCGCGCACCAGGTGTTCGCGCCAGAGGACCGTCTCGGCGGCGGCGCCGCGCAGGTACAGCGCCGCGCGATCGTCGGTGGCGGGGGCATCGGCCTCCAGCAGTCCCTCGATCTCGCCGTCGCGAAACAGCACGCACAGGGCCAGGTGGCGGCGGGGCAGGGCGCGCATCAGGCGCAGCAGCTGCGCCGCCGACACGTCGTCGACGATCTGGGTGAAGATCACCACCAGCGCTCGCTTGCGCAGCCGCCGCGACAGAAGATCGAAGGCCACCGTGAAGTCCGTCTCGACCAGCGCCGGGTGCAGATCGTACGCGGTGGCGATCAGGCGCTGGGTGGCCCGCGCCCCGCCCACCGGCGGCAGATAGGCCCGCACCTCCTTGTCGAAGGCACAAAGGCCGATCTGGTCGCCGGAGCGCGCCGCCACGTGGGCCATCATCAAGCTGGCGTTCAGGGCGTGGTCGAAATAGCTGAGCCCGTCGGTCTCGGCGGTCATCAGGCGCCCGCTGTCCAGCAGGCAGACGACGATCTGATCGCGCTCCTTCTGGTGCTCGCGCACGGTCAGCTTCTGCCGGCGCGCCGTCGCCTTCCAGTCGATGTACCGGAAGGGATCGTCGCGCAGGTGATCGCGCAGCCGTTCGAACTCGGTCTCGCCGCCCCGCAGGCGGGCGGCGCGCGCCATCAGCATCTCGCGGTTCTGTCGCGCCAGCAGATCGTACGTGCGCACGGCGCGGACGTCGGGGTAGACGTGCACGGTGTCGCGGGCCGCTACCCGGAGCTGCCGCCACCACAGCCCCAGCGGCGTCGGCGTCCGCAGGTTGTGATCGCCCAGGTCGAAGGCGCCGCGCCGCGAGGGGCGCACGTGATAGGTGACGTTGGCCCGCCCCCGCGCCGGGACGACCACGCGCGCCGGAAGCTCCGACGATGACAGCGGCGCCGGCAGGTCGTCCTTTACCAGCACGGTGCGCGGCCGCCCCGAGCGCGAGCGAAGCTCGACGGTCACCGGGTTGTCGCGGCCGATCGACATCACCCGCGGCGCCCGCCGGGTGACGTCGATGCGCCCGGCCAGCCCGGCCAGCAGATCGCACAGCGCCGCGATGACCACCGCCCCGTCGATGGCCAGCATCGGCCACAGCAGCGCGGCGTTGGCGACGGCGGCCAGGGCAAACCCGATCGGCAGCGCGCCCAGCAGGACCAGGCGCAGCGACGGGATCACCGCCTCACCCTTTCGGCCGGGCTCACTGCAGGCCCTTGGGGACGGCGGTCTCGCGCAGGACGTCGGCCACGCAGTCGTCGGCGCTGACGCCTTCGATCTCGGCGTCGGGGTGCAGGCCGACGCGGTGGCGCAGCACGGCCGGGGCCAGCTCCTTGACGTCGTCGGGGACCACGAAGGCCCGCCCGGCGGTGGCCGCCCGCACGCGCGACACGTTCAGCAAGGCGATCGACGCGCGCGGAGAGGCGCCAAAGGTCAGCGACCGGTGGCTGCGCGTGCGTCCCACGATCTCCGTGATGTAATCGAGCAGCGGGTCGGCCACCTGCACCTGCTGGGCGGCCTCGCTCATGGCCAGCAGCTCGGCGGGGCTGGCCATGCGCTGCAGCGCTGACTTCTCCAGGGCCACCGCGTCGAAGCCGTTGAGGTGATTGATCAGGATCGCCTTTTCAACGTCGCGGCTGGGATGCTGGACGAACAGCTTGAACAGGAACCGATCCAGCTGCGCCTCCGGCAGCGGGTAGGTGCCCTGCGATTCAAGAGGGTTCTGCGTGCCGATGACGAAGAACGGCCTTGGCAGGGGGCGGGTGGTCCCGTCGATGGAGATGGTCCGCTCTTGCATCGCCTCCAGCAGCGCCGACTGGGTCTTGGCCGGGGCGCGGTTGATCTCGTCGGCCAGTAGCAGCTGGGTGAACACCGGGCCGGGCACGAATTCAAAGGCGTCGCTCTTCTGGTTGAAGATGTTGCCGCCGGTCACGTCCGATGGCATCAGGTCGGGCGTGAACTGGATGCGCTTGAACGTGCAGCCCAGCACCTCGCCCAGGGCGCGCACCAGCAGCGTCTTGCCCAGCCCGGGAGCGCCCTCGATCAACACGTGACCGCGGGCCAGCACCGCGATCAAGGTCTGCGCCACCAGATCGTCCTGTCCGACGACGACGCGGGCCACTTCGTTGTGGATGCGATGAAAACGTTCCTGAAAATCGGCGGCGTTCACGGTCGTGATTTCTCCTGTGATGGGGGACGGCGGTCGGCGCTGGATTCCGCCAGCAAGCCGTGGAGCTGGCGCATGATGTCCAGGCTGTGTTCGACGGAGGCACGCGTGCGCGCGCGGCCGATCGTTGCTGGTCGCGACGCGCCGCCGGCGTCGGGGCGCGCCGAGAACAGCAGGCGGGCCACGTCGCCCAGCGGGCGCCCGGTGCGCGCGGCCACCGCCGCCGACAGGTCGCCCACCGATTCGCCGCTGCGGCTGCGAATGCGCTCGCGCAGTCGTTCGATGGCCCAGGTCGCGTACGCGCTGGCCACGTGCCCGGCGGCGCGTGCCCGGGCGTACTGGGTGCCCAGCGCCCGGACATGTTCGGCGAAGGCGCGCCGGTGGACGGCGTTGCGATCGACCAGGCGTCCGAACGCCCGCCCCTGCATCAGCAGGAACAGGATGAGAAAGGCGCCCAGCTGGGCCATGAACGGGGCCAGGCGCCCGCGCGCCACGGCCGCCACCGGGTTGGGGGCCACCAGGCCAGTCTCCTCGCCCACCAGATCGACGGGCCCGCCTTCGTCGTGCAGCAGCGCCAGCAGCAGCTCGGCGTTGTCGGCGATGGGCAAGGCCGCGTTGGTCAGCAAGCGATCGTCGGCCAGCACCACCACCCGCCCCGGGTCCAGCGCCAGCTCCGCGGCGTAGGCGTGCTGGCCGCGCGTGATCAGCGTCGGGGCCTTCGCAGTGGCCAGTCGGACCCAGGCCGCCCCCGGGATCCGCCCCTCCAGGGCGCCCGATGGTCCCGGCCGGCCGCTCAGCTCCCTCGTCGCGCGCAGGGGTTCGCCGGCGCCGCTGGCGATGAACTCGATCTCGCCCAGCCAGTCGGGCAACGAGCGTGGACCGGTGGCCAGGACCAGCGTCTTGTTCGGTTGCGACACCCAGTCGTGCAGGGCCGACCATTCGGCGTCGCCCAGCTCGGCGTTCGGCAAAAGGACGATCTGCGTGGCGCCGTGCTGGGCATCGTCCAGCTGCCGCAGGGGGTGCAACCGCGGGCGCGTGGGGACGCCCGCCGTGGTCAGAAATTCGCTGACCGCGGCGGTGCCGGACGGGGAGGCCGCCCAGTCGGGACGCAGCGGCGTCTGGCAGGACGTCGCCAGCGCCGTCAGCGCGGCGAGGCCGATCACCGCACCGGCCGAGGCGCGCCCCACCAGCGGCTGCACCCGCCGCAACAGCGCCCGGTAGAGATCGTCGTCGGGCGCGCGCGCGCCAAACTCGGCCGCTTCCACGTCGCTGACCACATCCGCCACCGCGCCGGCCAGGGTGGGCGCCTTGCCGCGCAGCGCGCGCAGGTATTCGCCGTTGGTGGCCGAGGGGTGAATGCGCAGGTGACCGTCACCCTCCAGACGGCGGAGCAAGGCGGCGTAGAGATCCTCGACGGCGGCGGCATGGTCCCCGCGGGCGGCGGCGGCGCGGGCGCGGGCCAGCAGGCGGTCGACGTCGCGCTCGACGGCCCTGGCCTGCTGCTCGGCGGCGGCGCTGTCAGGCGGCGGCGGCGCTGTCTCGTCGTCGCGCGGCTGCCGGCGGCGCAGCGGCGCGCCCCAGGCCTGGCGCACCAGGCCCACCATCAGCGTGGCGATGGCCGCCGCCGCCAGCGCCCAGAACAAAACCCGCCCCAGGCCCCCGAACGCGGGCAGCGAGAGCTTGAACGGCGCCTCGATCCGCACGCGCCGGGCCGTGGGCCCCGCCTGGCAAGCGACCAGAAACTGCGGGCAGCGGGCGGCGCGCGCGTCGGGCGCGCGCGGCAGCTGGTCGCACCAGACCAGCTCGTCGGCCGATAGCGGAAACCGGGGATCGCCGCAGAACTGGTACCGGCGCGAAGCCAGCGTGCGCGACAGCGCCTCCGCCGGCGGCAGCGCCTGCGTCGCCTCCGACAGCGGCGCCGACGTCTGGTGCGTCGGCTCCTCGCCCGCCAGCGCCCACAGCGGCGTCAGCGCCAGCGCCGGCACCAGCGCCCAGCACGGCACCAGCGCCAGTCGGCCCGCGCCTCTCACGCCGCCTCCGTTGAGGAGACAGCGCGTTGCCCGGCCTCGCCGTCCCCCTGGCCCTGATCCCCCGCCGCCAGGGCCATGAAACGCAGCTGGATGTCCCATCCCTCCTTGCGCGTGCGCAGGTCGACGTATTTCAGAAAGCGCGCCGCGCAGACCAGGGGGATGGTCAGGAAGAATCCGATCAGCGCGTAGGCCGAGCCTCCGTCGGTCCACAGGCTGCCGAACGGCCGGCCCATCTGGAAGACCAGCTCGACCAGGGCGCCGCCTGTCAGCTCGCCCGCCACCACGCCAAAGATCGGCAACAACGTCAGGGCCAGCGCCGTCATGGCCACCGACGTGCCGTGCCCACGCACGGCGCGTCCGCTGCGGCCGAACGCCGCCAGCGGCCCGAACCCCTCCAGCAACACCGCCTCGTGGACCACGAAGAACGCCGCCGCCACAAACGGAAGCAAGATCAGAAACGTCGCCGCCACCAGCAGCAGCAAGCGCGACAGGACGTGCACCGTCAGAAACGCCGGCAGCCGGCCCACCAGGCGGCGCGACAGCGCATTGAAAACGATCTGTTCGGGACCCTGGAACAGGACCTCGCCGCAGGCGATGGTGAACGGCGCCTGACAGACCCCACCCAGTCCGACGGCAAGGATCCACACGGCCGGCCACTGCCAGTGCAGCCAGCCGCGCGCCGCCCAGCACGCCGCCAGCGAGGGCAGCATCAGCACGCACAGGGGGAAAAAGAGCCGCCAGTTGGTCAGGCAAAAGGGCGCCGCCAGATCCAGCACGTCCGCCGTGTCGCGCGGACGCAAGGTGAGGCGCGCGGCGCGCAGGTTCATGACGGGGCCTGGCCGCGCCGCCCGGCCAGCGACAGGTAAAGGATGACGATCAGCCACAGCGCCACCGCCACGCCCAGCTTGACCCGGGCCGGCGCCCCTGACGCCGACCAGAAACCTTCCAGCGCCGCCGCCACCACCAGCATGGCCGCCGCGCCCAGCACCATGCGCGCGATGTCCTGGGCGCGCCGGCGCAGCGAACCGAAACGCGTCATACCGTCGGTGGCCACCAGCGCGTACCCGGTGACCATGCCGGCGGCGCCCGAGATGACGATGGCGGTCAGCTCGAACGCGCCGTGGCCCGAGGCGAACGTCAGCAAGTTGCCGCCGTGGCCCGATGCCGTCACCAGGCCGAACACCGTCCCGATGAGCAGGCCGTTGTAGACGAGAAAGAAGACGCTCCCCAGGCCGAACAGAATTCCGGTGGCAAAGCAGCGGAAGGCGATGCCGACGTTGTTGTGTACATAGAAGCCGGCCATGTACGCGTTGTCGCCGCCCTGGCGCCCCAGCGACGGATCCTGCGCATAGCTTGACTCCATCTGCTCGACCATCTCCTCGGGCAGCACGTGCAGCGCGAAGGCGCGCGAGCCGCGCGCGCCGCTGAAGCCGACGACGCCGGGGACGACGAACAGGGCGATGGCAAAGGCCAGGAAGCGGCCATAGCGCCGCAGCGTGCGCGGGAAGTCGCGGAACAGGAGGTCGGTGATGGCGCCCAGGCGATAGGGGGGCGCGCTGTACAGGGCGGCGTGGGCGCGGGCCGCCAGACCGTCCAGCAGCGCGACCAGCGCCGGCGTGTACCCGGCGCCGCGCGCCCGCATCAGGTCGGCGGCCACCGAGCGATAAAGTCCGGCGGCCCGCGCGATGCCGGCGCCCGGCAGGGCGTGCCAGGCCAGGCCGTCGTCCAGCAGCCGGCGCAGCTCGTCCCAGTCGGCGCGTCGGCGCGCCACGAAGTCGTCCTCGCTTTCGCTCATGGCGGCGCCGCCGCCCCCCGCCGTCCGCCCACCGCGCGCTGATAGACCACCGCCAGGAAGCGAGCCGCGTCGTCGGGCTTGCGGCTGCCCAGTCGTTGCGCCAGGTGGGGCGCGATCATCTCGGCCAGCTCTTGCCGGCGCTGCGGCGACAGGTGCCGCCGCCGCAGGAACAGCTCGATCGCCTCCAGTTCGTCGTCGCGGATGGCCGGGCGGCGGGGCAGGGCCTCCAGCTCGTCGGCGCTGGGCGGCGGCGCGATGACCAGCGGTTCGGCCATGGCGGTCTCTGCTTCGATCACCACCATGGTGCCGGCGATGTGATCGCCCAGGCGCCGAAAACAGCGATCGCCGGCCATCACCAGCAGGCCCAGCACGTAACCGACCGGCAGAAAATCGGCGGCGCGCAGCAGGTTGCGCAGGACGGCGTCGATGAACCCCACCGGGTATCCCCCGGCCCGAACCACGCGCAGCCCCAGCATCTTCTTGCCGATGGTCCGTCCGCGCCAGAACGTCTCGAAGCCGACGTTCCAGCCCCATTCCATGATGAACAGCAGCAGCAGCCACAGCCCCCACGACGCCTTGACCGCCGCCGAGCTGAGCGTGGCGCCCAGGAAGATCGCCGCCACCGCCAGGATGGCCCCGCGAATCACCAGGTCGATCAGATAGGCCAGCCCGCGCCGGACCGGGCCGGCCACGTGGTGCGTGAACCGGATGCGCTCGGGTGTCTCCACGTCGGCGGTGTTGTCCAGCGAAACGCCCTCAGAGTCGCGCACCCAGGCGAATCCCATCACGCCGCCGCGCGCGCCGTCAAGCCGGCGCCCGGCGTCGGTTGACCGCCGGGGGGCGATCATGTTGCGATTGCGCGTTCATTCAACCCGGGGGGATCGACATGGCCGAAGAACTTCTCAGCCCGTTTGCACCGCCGAAAGCCAATCTGGAGGGGGTGGCCGTCAGCGCCGACGCGCCGCTGGCCAACCGCGGCGCGCGCCTGGGCGCCATTCTGCTGGACGGTCTGATCATGCTGCCGGCCCTGGTGCCGTTCGGCGTCGGCGGCTATCTGGCGCGGGCTGCGGCCGTCGATGGTCGTCCCGGCGCGCCCGGGTCAGGGGCCATGATGGCCATGGGACTGGGCGCCCTGCTCCTGCTGGCCGTGTTCATCTACCAGATCTACCTGCTGGCCACGCGCGGCCAGACGCTGGGCAAGCGCTGGATGAAGATCCGGATCGTCAAGCTGGACGGTTCCAATCCGGGGTTCGTGGCCGCGGTGCTGTTGCGGGCCGGCGTCAATGGCATCATCTCGGGCATCCCCTATCTGGGTGGCCTGTACGCATTGATCGACGCGCTGTTCATCTTTCGGGACGACCGGCGCTGCGTCCACGATCTCATCGCGGGGACGCGGGTCATCGCCGTTATTTAATTTGGTTCAATAATGGTCGAATGACCCTTTTCGGGCTGGGCCGGTCTCTGCTACATCTGGTGCCGTAGCCATGAAGAAGCCCACCAGGTCCGCCAAGTCCGCCATCAAAGAAAAAGAAACCTCGGTCACCCGTCGCGACGTTCTCAAGGGCGCCGTCGGTCTGGCCGCGCTCGGGGCCGGCTCGGCGCTGGGCTGCGATGGCCTGACGGCGGCCGACCGCCCGGACAACGCCATCGGCGGCGGCGGCTCGCTGTCGGGGCGCGATCGGGTGGCCATCGTCGGGGCGGGGGCGGGCGGCGTGTCGGCGGCCTACTTCCTGGCCGGTAACTTCGACGTCGATCTCTTCGAGTCGCGCTCCAAGATCGGCGGCCACTGCGATTCGCAGACCATCAACTATCAGGGCACCAGCGTCACCGTCGATCTCGGCGCGCAGTTCTTTCATCCCGACACCCATCCCATCTACGTCACGCTGCTGGAAGAGCTGGGCCTCTACAACCCGGATCATCCCGACACCGACGAGACCCTGGAGGCGCCCGGCAGCCTGTGCATCTTCCCCGTCGGGGGCGGGGCGCCCACGTTCTCGTCGTCGAATCCGCTGTCGACCCCCTGGCGGGCCATCGATTTCGCCATCTATTCCCAGTTCGCGCGCGGGGCGGTGCTGAACAACCTGCCCTGGGAGACCACGGTGGACGCCTGGATCCGCAGCCTGCCGGTCAGCCAGTCGTTCAAGAACGACATCCTTTATCCGTGGATCTCCGCGACCATCGGCACGTCGCGGGCCAACGCCCTGCGCGCGTCGGCGCGGTCCATCCTGCAGACGTTCGCGCTGGCGTTTCCGGCCAACATCTTTCAGGGCGCCACCACGTACAACTCGAAGATCGGCCTGCAGGGGAACCTGCAGCG
>DATLVT010000497.1:0-4635 GCA_035577105.1 Polyangia bacterium | reverse complement strand
CCAGCGCGAGGCCCACGAGGACGAGTGGCGCGACGTGTGGAAGCAATACTTCCGCGCCACGCGCGTCGGCGAGACGTTCATCGTGCGGCCCAGCTGGGACCCGGGTTCGGTGGGCGACGGCGATCGCGTGATCGATCTGGATCCGGGGCGCGCCTTCGGCACCGGCGGCCACGCCTCGACGCGGCTGGTGATCACGCTGATCGAAGCGGCGGCGGCGCACGACGTGCGGCGTTTTCTGGATCTGGGCTGCGGGTCGGGGATTCTGGCCATCGCGGCGGCGCGCCTGTGGGCGGCCGCGACCGGTCACGCCATCGACGTCGATCCCGAGGCGGTGGCCTGCACCGAGGAGAACCTGGAGCGCAACCGGGTGACCACCGTCAGCGCCTGGGTGGGATCGCTGGCGGCGGCGCGCGGGCCGTACGATGTCCTGCTGGCCAACATCCAGGCCAACGTGCTGCTGGAGCTGGCGGCGGCCGTGCCGGCGGCGCTGGCGCCGGGCGCCGTGGTCGTGCTGTCGGGGTTGCTGGGCAGTGACGGTCCGGCGGTCATCGACCGCTATCAGGCGCTGGGGTTCCGGGTGGACGGGCGTCGCGAGGATGATGAATGGCTGGGACTGCGCCTGGTGTGGCCAGGGCCTTCACCAGCGGCCGCGCGCGGGGGATAGACGTGCGGCGGGTGTTCGTGGCGCCCGAGAAACTGGGCGGCGACCGCGTGGTCGTCGACGGCGACGCGCATCATCACCTGGGCCGCGTCTTGCGCCTTCACTCCGGCGACAAGGTGGTGGTCTTCGACGGACAGGGAACGGAGATCGACGCCGAGGTGGCCGACGTGGGGCCGAAGACGACGGCGCTGGTGCTGGGCGAACGCCGTCGCGGCAACGCCAGCGCCGCTCCCACGCGCATCACCCTGCTGCAGGGGCTGGCGCGCGGAGAGAAGATGGACTGGATCATTCAAAAGACCTGCGAGCTGGGGGTGGCGCGCGTGGTGCCGGTCCTGACCGGACGAACCGTGGCGGCGCCCGCCCAGGCGGCGGCCCGGCGGCAACGCTGGGAGCGCATCGCGCGCGAGGCCGCCCGGCAGAGCGGGCGCGCCGACGTGCCGAACATCGAGGCGCCCATCCCGCTGCAGGCGGCGCTGGACACGATCGATCCCGGCGATCTGCGGCTGGCCTTCTGGGAAGCGGCGGCAGGGGGGGCAGGGGCGGCGCCGGCGGGACGTCCCCTGCGCGCGGCCCTCCCGCCGGCGCCGCGCCCCACGACGCTGCTGGTCGGCCCGGAAGGTGGATTTTCGGCCGCGGAAATGGGCCAGGCCGAGACCGCCGGGTTCATCACCGTCGGTCTGGGGCCACGGATCCTGCGCACGGAAACGGCCGCCGTGGTGGCCGTGGCCCTGCTACAGTTCGCCGCCGGTGGCCTCGACTGAACATCCTCGACCAGGAAACTTGCTCAATAACGCGTGTATTCGCAGAATGGCCTTGTGACCGCGTTCGCTGCACCCATGCCCAGCGCATCTCCATCCTCGTCTCCGACGGCCCGGCCGAACACGGAGGAGCGTGTCATCCGCGTGCGGGTGTCGGGTTTTCCGCGGCGCTGCGCGGCCGTCATCGTTGACCTGGCGCTGCTGCTTGGTTGCACCGCCGGCGTCACGCTGGTGGCGGCCCTGTCGCTGAAGGTGCCCATGCCCAGCCTGCGCGAGGTCGGCCCCGATCTGCTGGTGGCCGGCATCCTGGACCGCAACCCGATGGCGGTGGGCGCGGTGGGACTGTTTTTGGGAATCACCGGACTTTATCAGCTTTATTTCGCCGGGATCTCCGGCCAGACGCTGGGCATGCGCCTGGTGGGCATTCGTCTCATCTCGGGACGGGCGCGCCCGCCGGGGCCGGCGCGCGGCATGCTGCGCCTGCTGGGCATGGCCGTCAGCGTGCTGCCGGCTGGGCTGGGCTGGCTGTGGGCGCTGTTCGATCGCGAGCACCGGGCCCTGCACGACCACCTGGCCGGCACCTACGTCATCGTCGACGAGAGGTGAAGGCGCCGCCCGCTTCGGTGACGCCGGGCGGCGGCACGCGGTTGGCGGCGCAAGCGCCTTGCATGTACGATGAGCCACCCATGTCATCGGGCCTTGCCCACTGCCTGGTGCGCGACGGAGTGCTTTCCGAACAGACGGTGCGCAGCGCCGCCGGGCGGCAGGCGATCTATGGCGGCGCGCTGGACACGGCGCTGCTGGAGATGGGCGTCGTCGACGAGGCCACGGTGTGGGGGACGCTGGCCGCGTCGACGGGCCTGCCGGTTCCTCCGGCGGCGTTGATGGAAACGGTCGATCCCGGCGTGGGAGCGCTGCTGGATCCAGCGGCGGCGTGGCCCGGGCTGGCGGTGCCGGTGGCGCGCCAGGGCGAGCGATTGCAGGTGCTGTGCGACGATTCGGTGGATCCCGCGTCGCTGCGCCAGGCCGCGGCGGCGCACGGCGTTGACGTCGAGCTTTACATCGCGACCGAGGTGCGGGTGCGCGTGGCGGCGCAGATGGTGTTCGGAACGCCGATGCCGCCGCGCTATCTGAAGCTGCTGGCCCGGCTGGTGGGTTCGCCGGCGGCGCGACGCTGGGTGCTGTCGCAGACGCCGACGCCACCACCTTTGCCCGCCGGCCCCATCGTCGTCACCGCCCCGGTGGCCGCCCGACCGGAGACACCGGCGGCGGAGCGGCTCGTCGCCGCGAGCGAAACGCCCGCCCCGCCGGAGCGCGCCAGCGGGCGGCGCGGTGCAGGGCGATCGACGGAGGGCGGCCCGCGTTCCTCTCGGTCAAGGCGGGCCGCGGGCGGTGGGCGGCCGGTGGTGGCAGACGACCCGGCCGCCACGGTGGAAGGCATGGCCCCGTTGCAGCAGGTGATGGAGCTGGCGCCGTCGATGGGCGAAGCAGCACCGGGCAGCGGCGAGAGCGGCGAGGCGACCGACGAGGGACGCGAAACGCACCCGCCGACCCGGGCCTGGCCCACGGCCGTCGAACCGCCCCCCGCCCCGCCCCCTCGCGAAGCCGCCGGCGCCCAGGCCGCCCCGACGCCAGCGGACGGGCCGCCCGACGAACAACTGCTGGCCACCGCCGAAGAATCGACGGCCGAAAACCGGGTGTCGGCGCTGCGCGCCCTGCGCACCCATCTTGATCATCCGCGCGTGCGGGCCCTGGCGGCACGGTTGCGCGACGACGTGGCCAACGCGCAGGGCGAGCGCGCCGTCGCGTCGGTGATCGCGCTGGCCGAGCTGCGCGACCCGGCGGCGTTCCCGGTGCTGCTGGGGCGCCTGGGCGACAAGGACGGCGCGCTGGCCAAGGCGGTTCACGGCGCGCTGGTGGAGATCGCCAAGCAGGACTTCGGCGCCAGCGTCCGTCGCTGGCGCACCTGGTGGAATCAGCATCAGGACGAAGAACGCATCGACTGGCTGTTCGTCGGGCTTTCCCACAAGACGCCGGAGATCCGCTATTCGGCGTCGGACGAGCTGCGGGTCCTGACCGGGGAATACTTTGGCTATCACTTTGATCTGCCCAGGCGGGAGCGCGAGGAGGCGCGGGCGCGCTGGGAGTCGTGGTGGCTGGAGAACCGCGGCAAAGGTTAGTCCCGCCCGTCTGCTAGTGGCTGGCCGGATGAGGGCGATCAGGCTAGATTCCGTCGCCTCATGTTCGAAACGCTGACAAAAGGGTTCCGCACCGCCAAGCAAAAGTTCCAGGGACTGGCGGAGCTCGACGAGGCGACGGTCGACGACGCGCTGAAGGAGGTCCGCACGGCCCTTCTGGAAGCCGACGTCGGCTTCGACGTGGTGCAGGACTTCTGCAAGCGCGTCCGCGAGAAGGCGGTCGGCGTCATCGTCAAGGTCAAGGCCTCGTCGAACGAGAAGATGCGCCGGGTGACGCCCGAGGATCACTTCGTCAAGCTGTGCCACGACGAGCTGGTCGATCTGATGGGCCCCGTCGACACCAACATCAAGTACGCCAAGAAGGGGCCCACCGGGATCATGCTGGTCGGCCTGCAGGGCTCCGGCAAGACCACCACCATCGGCAAGCTGGCCCTTTACCTGGAGAAGAAGCACAAGCGGCCGCTGCTGGTGGCCGCCGACGTCTACCGCCCCGCCGCCATCGAGCAGCTGCAGATCATCGGCAAGCGCCTGGACATTCCGGTCTACGCCGAACCGGGCGGGTCGCCGCCCGACATCTGCGAGAAGGCGCTGCGCGTGGCCGCCGAGACCGGGCGCGACGTGATCCTGTTCGACACCGCCGGTCGTCTGGCCATCGACGAACCGTTGATGCAGGAGCTGGAGGAGATCAACAAGCGGGCCCGGCCGGCCAACATCCTGCTGATCGTCGACGCCATGATCGGCCAGGACGCCGTGGGCACCGCCAAGGCCTTCAACCAGCGGCTGGATCTCGACGGCGTCATCCTGACCAAGCTGGACGGCGACGCCCGCGGCGGCGCCGCGCTGTCGGTCAAGGCGGTCACCGGCAAGCCGATCAAGTTCGTCGGTATGGGCGAATCATCGGAGCGCCTGGAGGAGTTCCGCCCCGACGGCATGGCCAGCCGCATCCTGGGCCGCGGCGACGTGGTGGGCCTCATCCAGCAGTTCGAAGAGGTCGTCGACGAGGAGAAGGCCGAGCAGG
>DATLVT010000496.1:0-3921 GCA_035577105.1 Polyangia bacterium | reverse complement strand
CCTCGACCAGGATTCTCCAGATCTCCTTGCCGATCTTGATCCGCTCCGCTTCCTTCTTGCCGGCCGCCGAACGGTAAAGCTCGAAGGCCCGCAGCATCTCGGGGTTGGTCGGCTTCTTCCCCTTGGTGCCGTTGGTGGCATACCACTTCGCGAAGGGCATACCCAGGTGGCACTCGGCCGGATCGACCGGCAGGACGTGACGCGGGAACAGGAAGATGTTCTCGCCGCCCGATGGTGACCAGACCAGGATGTGATGTTCAGCGTTGGCCGTCTTGGTGAAGGCCAGGCTGCGCTCGGTCTCCTTGACGTCACCGTCGATGCCGATCTTCTTCCACTGCTCCTTGACCATCTCGGCGATCTGCGTGAACGGCAAGAACTGACCGCCCACCGTCATGATCTCGATGCGCAGGCGGCCCTTGCCGTCGGTGCGCTGGCGGAAGCCTTCGCTGTCCTTCTTTGTCAGGCCGATCTTGTCCAGCATCGAATTGGCCTGCTTGATGTCCAGCACGCCCCACTTCTTGCGGTATTCCTTGCCAGGGCTATAGACCATCTCCTCGGCAGGCGCCGACGAGCCAGGTGTGCCGATGCCCAGCCAGTTCGATTCGTTCAGCTGATCGCGATCGATGCCCAGGGCCAGCGCGCGACGGAAGTCGCGGTTGGTCAGCCACTTGGCCACCTCGGGGTCGGCCTCGAAGGCGGTGTTCACCAGCAAGCCGGCGTCGCTGCCGCTCAGCTGCGGATCAAGATGGATGCTGTAGTTCCCCTTGGCCTGGTTCTCGATGTAGACGGGCAGCTTCGGCAAGGAGACGTGACGCTCTTGCAGATCGTACTCGCCGGCGATGGCCCGCAGGTTCAGGACCTCCAGGTTCTCCGCCAGACCCATCGAGATCTTGTCTATGTACGGCAGCTGGTTGCCGGCGGTGTCGACGGCCCAGTAATAAGGATTGCGCTCCAGGGCCCAGGTCGGCGTGTTGATGGGCGAGGTCGTGCGCCAGGGGCCCAGCACCGGGAGATCCGGGTTGAGGGCCCAGTTGGTGCGGTTCCGGAAATAGCTGACCCAGCTGTCGAACTTGGCGTCCTTGGCCTTCTTGGTGACCTCGTCGCGGTTCGAGTAGTTCGGCAAGAACTGCTTGAGGTAGTGCGCCGGCGCGTAGGCGCCCATATAGGCCGAGCGCGCCATCTGCGTCGACTGACCGCCGCCGATCAGCGTGTCGCCGGCCATGATGTCAGCGAAAAGGAAGTACGGGTCGGGGAACTCGAAGACGACGGTGTGATCGTCCTTCTTCACCATGCGGCCCGGTTTGCCGTTGATCTGAAATTCGGGCGCCGGGGTGGGGACCAGCTCTTTGTTGGAATAAATGTCCGTGTACCAAAAGAGGAAGTCGTCAGCGGTGAACGGCTTGCCGTCCGACCATTTGAGACCTTCGCGCAGAGTCAGTGTGGCGTTCTTTCCGTCGTCACTGAGGCTCCAGCCTTTGGCCAGGCAAGGCGTGATCTTGCTGCCGGTGTAATCCCACATTAACAGTTTGTCTGTGGAGTTGATCCGGTTGCCATTTTCGCTGTCGCCGGGACCCGTGAAGCCACGGCGCCAGCGGCCGCCGTACTTTCCGACCGAGTGCACAGGCTTTATAACCATCAGGTCGGACGGTTTGGGAAGGCGCTGTTCGACGGGGGGGAGCTTTCCTGCCTTGACCAGCTCGGCCAGCATGGGGGCTTCTGCGAACTTCTTGGGGAACGCCGCCGCGTCGACGATGATGGTCGGTCCCTCCAGTTTGCCGGTGAAACGCGCGCCAAGCTTGCTGCTGCCCTTGGCGGGGGCGCCAAATGCCAGATCAGGAAATGCGCCGGCCATGGCAAGCGTTCCGGTTCCCACCATCGCATCACGTAGAAACGCTCGCCTCGTGTATCGATTTCTCTTTTTGGACATTCGGTCTCCTCTTAACGTGTCGACCGGCGTGAACGAGCCCAGGTCAGTGGCCTTATGGCACGCCCTCGTGCACTGAGTTAGTGCGCTCCCAACGCGTTGCGGCTAGCACATGTCTCTTGGCACGAGTTCGCTCGCGGGGGACCATATCGAAAACAGAGAGTCTCCGACAAGGGCTTTCATGCTATGACATTAAAACGTTTTACGCGCCGGGTTTCGCGCAATGGCACAATGCGCAGGCCCGGTAGATTTCGCCGATTTTTGGCTCGAATTCTTGGCGGTATTTGAAGACTCGATCGCTCACGGCATCACGGTCACCGAGGAGGCAGTGCTATGAAGAAACTAACATTGGTCCCCACCCGCTCATTGACCGCTGCGCTGGTTGCATTGACCGGTGCGGTGGTTTGCGCCCTGGTCATTCCGGCCTGCGGCGGCGGTAGCAGCGCGCCCGGTCAGACGGGAACCGGCGGTACCAGCGGGACCGGCGGCGCCATCGGCAGCGGCGGGGCAGGGACCGGGGGCGATAATGGCAGCGGCGGAGCAGGAACCGGCGGCACCATTGTTGAGCCCGATGCGTCACCAGGCGACGTTCCTCCGACGCCGGACGCCAGCGACGCACCGGCCGAGGCCAAGCCCGACGCTGTCACCAACCCCGGCCTGAACCCGATGGTCGTCCAAATGATGCGCAAGGTGGCTGATTGGCAGCTGCAGAGCATTGGCGGCTCGAAGGACTGGATTCACGGCGCGTTCTGGGCCGGATTGATGGCGACGTACAACGCCACCAAGGACGAAAAATACATGACCGCCATGAAGAACTGGGCGGGCGCCGGCTGGGGGCTCGACGGCGGCGCCGGTGCACGCGGCGACAGCCAATGTGCGGCGCAGTCGATGTTCGATGCCTACCTGGCTGATCCCACGCCGGCGAACATGGTTCGGTTGATGGGCGGCAAGCCGTCGTTCGACGGGTTGGTGGCGAACACGCCAACGGGTAGCACCGAGTGGTGGTGGGAAGACGCGCTGTTCATGGTGCCGCCCGGCTTCGCGCGGCTGGGCGCCGCCACGGGCAACAAGCAGTACTTCGCGACGATGAACACGCTCTACTGGAGCTCGTACAATTTCCTGGCGGACAAGGCGTCGGGCCTGGTGTGGCGCGACCACCGCGGAAACGACAGGGTCATGTGGGCGCGGGGCAACGGCTGGGTGATCGCCGGCGCGGCGCGCGTGCTCGAGTACCTGCCGATGGATGACCCCAAGCGTGCCGACTTCGAAAATGTCATCAAGACCATGGCGGGCGCGCTGGCGAAGGTCCAGAACGCCGACGGCCTCTGGCGTTCCAACCTTTCGAACCCCGGGCAGTTTCCCAACCCCGAGACCAGCGGCAGCGGCTTCTTCACCTTCGGGATCGCCTGGGGCGTCAACCATGGCGTCCTGGACAAAGCGACCTACCAGCCGATCGCGCAGAAAGGCTGGGACGGGCTGGTCAGCCATGTCGCCGCCAATGGATTGCTGGGCTACGTTCAAGCAGTGGGCGGAGGTCCTGGCCCTGCCTCGGCGACCAGCACCGCGCCATACGGAACCGGAGCCTTCTTGTTGGCGGGCAGCGAAATTGCCAAGCTGGTTCCCTGATCGACCCTGATCCTTGTTTAATGAGCAAAAGACTGAGGAGACCTTCATGAACGCTACCAATCGTCACCAGAAGACACTGGCGCTTGTCTCATTGTTCGCAGCGGCGGCCCTGCAGGGGTTGGTGGGCTGTTCGTCAGATTCACCGGGCACGCAGCCGGATGGAAGCAGCGGCAGCGGCGGCACCGCCGGCACCGGCGGCACCACCGGCAGCGGCGGATCGTCCAGTGGAACGGGCGGGGCATCTGACGGCGACTCCGGAACGACGGGAAGCGGCGGTGTCAGCGGCAGCGGCGGCGCCGGCACGGGCACGGGCGGCTCGGGCGGTACGGTGGTCACTCCCGATGGTGGAGGTACGGGTGGCGCTGCCCCGG
>DATLVT010000495.1:0-9216 GCA_035577105.1 Polyangia bacterium | reverse complement strand
CGATCATAGGTCTTCCAGCGACTTGGCCAGCTCGGGCAGGAAATCCGCGCGCAGCTCGAGGAGAGACGAATGTCGCGCCGGCGGCGCGGTTCGAACCAGCTCGTCGTCGGGTTCATCGTGCTCGCCGGCGATGGCCTCGTTTTCGAAATTGAATACCTGAATGGCGGACGGCGCCGGCGAAATCGATCGAGACGGGCGAGGCGCACGGGGTGCGGCGCCGGCGGCCGGCGATGCTTCCTTGTGGGCGGGAGCGATGGTTGCGGCGCTGCCCGCCTCGTCAGGGGCGTACCGTGCGCTGTGCTTCGGGCTGGATGGCGACCCAACCGGGGCCGCCGGCAATGGAGCCGCCGGTGAGGCCACCGCCAGCAACGCCAGGGAGAGCGCGGTGGTTTGTACGCCGGGCCAGCCGAGGATCGCCGTGGCGCGCAGGTGTTTGAGCTGATGGCGCAGAGACGTCAACGCGCGGTGCAGCTGCGAGCGAGCGGTGGCCGACGGCGTTCCCTGGCGTGCAGCGATGGTCGCCAGGGGCAACTCACCTTCAAAACGCAGCACGGCCACCTGCTGTTGAGCCGGAGGCAGGGCGGCGATTTCCCGGCGGACAGCGGCGCGCGTCTCGCTGAGCAAGAGCTCGCCTTCCGGACTGCGGGTCGACGGCGGGAGCTCGACGCCTTCAAGCAAGCGGCTGCGTCGTTTGTCTCGCCGCCAGCGATCGCGGGCGGCATTACGAGCCACCCGTTCCAGCCACGCGCCCGGCCTTTCGACCGATGCACCGTTTTGCAGGGCAGCCACGGCGATATCCTGGGCCAGATCGTCCGCCGCGTCCCGGCCAGCCAGGCGCATGTGCCGCCGCGCGATCCGCAAGACTTCAGACCACCACGCCTGCTCCGATCGAAAGTCCATGCTGCACCTCCGTCCTGATCGACGCGCCAGCCGCCCGTTCGTTGCCGATTATCGCACGCCCTCGCAAAGCACCACCCGGCCACACAGGCCGGCACATCGCATTCGTTTCGTTTCAGAAAAGCGCCCCGCCCGCCGAAAACCTGACGGACCGCTGGTTCCAGGATATTTTGGCGAGGCCATGACTGGTGGTTGTGTCGTTCAACGCCTTACCCGGGAGCTTACATATTCATGACGAACATTCGACGGACGGGGCTGGTTGCCTTCGCGGTTTCACTGGCCTCGCTCGCAGCGTGCGGCGGGTCAAGCAGCACCACGGCCGGTAGCGGGGGCACGGGGGGCGAGACGGCGGGAACGGGCGGCCTTTCGGGAGGCAGCGGTGGCAGCACCCAGGACGCCGACCTGGACGGCGCGTCGGATCAGGGCGGGGGCGGCGCGCCCGGGACAGGCGGCGCGGGGGGAATGGCGCCCGGCGGAACCGGCGGCAGCAACGCCACCGCGTACAACATCAAGGCGGCCGAGGGCGGCACCGTCACGGCCGAAGGGCTCACGGTGAAGATCCCCGCGGGGGCGCTGGCGGCGGACACGGACATCACGGTGGCCATCAGCGACGGCGCCGGCCTGCCGGGCGCGGCCAACCTGGCGGGGAAGGTGTTCGACCTCGGTCCGTCGGGGACGATGTTTGCCAGGCCGGTGACCCTGACCTTCGACTTCGACACCACCAAGGTGGTCGCGCCCAAGGTGGCCATGGTGGCCTTCCTTCAGGCGGGCGCCTGGGTGACCCTGGCGGACTCGTTCATCACCGGCGGCAAGGCCAGCGCCACCACCACCCACTTCACGCCCTACGGCGTGGTGATCACCGACCCCGTCATCAACAACTGCATCGGCATGGCCAAGGCGGCGTGCAAGACATGCTGCGACACCACCTTTGCCAGCGGCAAAGACAGGCTGATCCCGGCCATCCTGCAAGTCTGCGGCTGCACCGCCGGCGGCCCCTGCAACAGCCAGTGCGCCTCCAACGCTTGCATGGGCATCGCCATCAGCACCGACTGTCAGGCCTGCATGTCCGCCGAGGGATCGAAGACGAACTCGGCCTGCTTTGATCAGGGCGTGCTGAACTGCCAGGCCATGCCCGCCTGTAACGCGTACACCCAGTGCAGCCTTTCGTGCCAGTGAGCGGCTGGCTCGACGTGGTGTGTAGACGGGCGCCGGCGCCGAAGAGCTGGGACCGAGGCTGAACGGACTCCACGGAGTCCCTGAGCCGCCGCGAAAACCACGTTCGCGGCGACGGCCGTCTGGGTCAGACGGCGGGAACACCCCAGGCCAGCGGACATCCGTGGCAACATCCGGGTCATGGCCCACTCGTCCACGGTCCCGGGGGCAGTTCGACGCGCTGATTTTTTGATGGCGCTGGCGTACGCCACCGACCTGGCCACGGGGCACTCGCGAGATTTTGCGCTGCGCTCGTGCGTGCTGGCGATGCGGCTGGTCGATGGGGCGCGCTTCGACGACGACACCCGCCGCGCCGTCTACCATCAGGCGCTGCTTCGCTATATCGGGTGCAACGCCGACTCGCACCTGCTGGCCGCGGCCTGGGGCGACGAGATCGCACTTCGCCAGGAGCTGGCACGCGTCGACTTCGGCGACCGGGCGGCCTTCGTCGAGGTCTTCGTCCGCGCCATCACCCGCACCTTCACGGACGCGTCGCCCGCGGAGCTGGCCAAGGCCGTCGAGCGCGGTCTGGCGGAGGCCGCCCAGATCAACGTCCCCATCCTGTCGGGACACTGCGAGGTGGCGCAGAGGATCGCGGAGCGGCTCGGTCTGCCGGAAGACATCCGCGAGAGCCTCGGGCAGATCTACGAGCGCTGGGACGGACGCGGGATGCCGCGGGGGCTGTCCGGGGACGCGGTGACGTTTCCTGTCCGGCTGGTGACGCTGGCGCAGTATGCCATCGCGCTGCACGAGGCCCACGGCTTCGAAGGGATGACCGCGATGATCGCCCAGCGGGCCGGCGGCGCCTACGAACCAGAGCTGGCGCAGTTATTTCTCGCGGACGCGGAACGATTCTTCGTCGGGCTGGACGGGCCCGTCGATCGCGAGACCATCCTGGCCCTGGAACCCGCGCCCCACGCCATGCTGGACGAGCAGGCCTGCGAGGAGGCCTATCTGGCCATCGCGGATTTCATCGACATGCGGATGCCGTTCACCTTCGGGCATTCGCGCGCCGTGGCGTCGCTGGCCGAGGCCGCCGGCAAGCGCATGGGGCTTCCCGCCGCCGACATTCGTGACATCCGCTGGGCGGCCTACACCCACGACATCGGCGAGCTGACGGTGCCGGTCGCGACCTGGATGAGGGCAGGCGCCCTGACGGAGCGCGAGACCGACGCTGCCCGGCTTCACCCGTACCACGGCGAGCGCGCGCTGGCGTCGCTGGGCGGCGACGGCAAGCTCGTCGCCGCGCTGGTGCAGCGCCATCACGAGCACCTCGACGGCAGCGGTTACTACCGCAACGCGCGCGGCCCGGATCTTTCACCCGGCGCCCGCATTCTCGCCGCGGCCGAGATGTTCCAGACCGCCCGCGAGGCGCGACCCCACCGGCCCGCCTCGGGTGACGTGGCGGCGGCCGCCAGGCTCCGCGCCGCCGTCAAAGACGGAAAGCTGTGCCCCGACGCCGTCGAGGCGGTCCTCACCTGCGCCGGGCAACCGGCGCGGCGGGCGGCGCCCGAGCGGCTGGCCGGCCTGACGCCACGGGAGATCGAGGTCCTGCGGCTGATCGCCGCCGGCGATACCATGAAGGAAGCAGCCCGCAAGCTGGATATCGCCACCAAGACCGCGGACAACCATATCCAGAACCTCTATTCCAAGATTGGCGTCACCACCCGGGCCGGCGCGGCCCTTTACGCCCTGGAGCGCGGCCTGGTCCAGCACGGAATGTCGTCGGCATAGGGAATCTTCCCCATGTGCGACCGGGCGGTCGCCGGCATCCTCCGAACATGAACCGCGCCATGACGGCGCGGACAGTCGGAGGAGATGCCATGAAAGAATCGTCCATCAGGGTGGGAGTGATCGCGGACCAGACCGGTCCCCTCTCGTTCGTGGGAATTGCCAACGCGAACGTCGCGAAGATGGTCATCGATGACATCAACGCCAAGGGCGGCTTGCTGGGGCGCCCCATCACGCTCTATCTCGAAGACAGCGCCACCATCGACAGCGTCGCCGAGGCCAAGGCGACCAAGCTGGTCCAGCACGACAACGTCGACGTGCTGTTCGGCGGGATCTACAGCTCCACGCGCCAGGCCATCAAGGGTCCCGCCGTCGTCAAGGGCAAGAAGCTTTACATCTATCCGGAGCAGTACGAGGGACAGGAGTGCGACCCGCTGATCTTCTGTACCGGTCCGGTGCCGGCGCAGCAGGTTGACCCGCTGATCCCGTGGCTGATGCAGAAGACCGGCGCCAGGAAGTTCTACTTGCCGTCGGCCGATTACATCTGGCCGCGCGTGCTGAACCAGAAGGTTCGCCAGGTGGTGGCGGCCAACGGCGGCACCATCGTCGGCGAGGAGTATTTCCCCCTCGATCACGCGGACTACGGCGCGACCATCGAGAAGATCAAGTCCAGCGGCGCCGAGGTGGTGTTCAACACCATCGTTCCGCCGGGGGTGGTGCCGTTCCTGGAGCAGCTCCATGACTCTGGCTTCACCGCGCGCGGCGGCCAGCTGGTCTGCACGTACTTCGACGAGAACTTCCTGAACATGGTGCCGGCCGCCCACGTCGAGGGGCTGTACAGCTGCCTCGATTATTACCAGGGCGTCAGCGATCCGTTCAGCCAGCGCCTGCTGGCGCAGTACGACCGCCTCTATCCGGGCAACTGCAAGTTCACGGGCGGCGGCGCCTGCTCGGGCCTCTATCGCGGGCTGAAGCTCTGGGAGGCCGCCGTGAAAGAGGCGGGCTCGCTGAAGCAAGACGACGTCATCAGGGCGCTGGAACACGCAACGATCGCCGAGGGGCCCGGCGGTCCGGCCGAGATGGTGCCCGGACAGCACCACGTTCGAATGAACATGTACATCGCCCAGGCCAGCAGCGGTCAGTTCAGGATCGTCAAGAACCTGGGCGTCATCGACCCGCAGGAGGGCCAGGTCCCCGCCGCGGCGCCGAGCGTGCTGCGCGCCGCCGTCTGATCAAATTGTCCCGAGAGCGCGACGACACATTCAACAACAACGCACATCCAACAACAGGAGAATTCACATGATGCTTGCAACGACGAAGGTGGAAGATTTCGACCGTTTCCTCAAAATCTTTTCGACCAAGGGGGCCGAGAAGCGGAAGCAGCACGGATCCAAGGGGGCGACCGTGTTTCGCGATCCCGTCGAGACCGACCGGGTCTGGGTCCTCTTCGACTGGGACGAGCAGGGCTTCAAGAACTTCGTCTCCGACCCGGAGGTCCCGGCGATCCTCAAGGAAGCAGGCCACGTCGGCAAGCCCCAGGCGGCGCTGCTGGGCGGCAAGTTCGGCTCCTAGCGACGGTCAACGCGTCGGAGCGGCGTTCAATGCGAGCGCCGCTCCGCCACGCTACGTGAGAGTCCGCGGTTCACTCGGGCGAGAAGATCCCGCGGCGCAGATAGGTCGGCTTGTCGAATTCGCTCTCCTCGACGCCCAGCTCGTCGGCGGGGCGGGCGACGTGGTTGGTCATGCGTCGCGCCGGCGGGGTGCCACCCGGCGCGGTCGGGGCGACCGGGGGGCGGATGATGGGACGCTCGGAGGGGACCCACTCGGTGTTGGGGGCCACGCCCAGGCCCATGGGCGGGTTGGCGCTGCTGTAGGCCGGGGCCGACGAGGTCTGGGCCACCGGCGTCGGCACGCCGCTGTACTCGGTGCCGGCGTAGAAGTCTTCGATCTCGATCGATTCCGGTTCGGGACGGGGCGCGGCGTATCCCCCGCGTGGCGTCGGCCCGGCCGGTTGATTCCAGGCGGGGGGCGGCAGGGATGGGTTGATGCCCACCGGCATGGCCTGGGTCTGGGCGACGGCGGCGGCCGCCGCGGCGTGGGCGTCGCTGCGCAGGTTGGGGACCATGCCGCCCGACTGCATGGGCAGCGGCATCTGGTCGACGTGACGCTTGTTACCGCCACCACCACCACCGACCCGCGGGCTGGCCCCGGGCGTCGCCTGGTCGGCCAGCCGCGACTGAAAGCCGGTGGCGATGACGGTGATACGAACCTCGTCGCCAGCGTGGGCGTCGATGACCGAACCGAAGATGATGTTGGCGTCGGGATCGGCGGCCTCGGCGATCAGGCTGCAGGCCTCGTTCATTTCGGCCAGCGTCAGGTCGGGTCCGCCGGTGATGTTCAGCAAGATGCCGGTGGCGCCGTTGATCGACACGTCCTCCAGCAGCGGCGAGCTGATCGCCTGCTGGGCGGCCTCGACGGCGCGCTTGTCGCCGTGGCCGCGGCCGGTGCCCATCAGGGCGCGGCCCATGCCGGTCATGATGGTTCGCACGTCGGCAAAGTCGACGTTGATGAGGCCGGGGGCGATCACCAGGTCGCTGATGCCGCGCACGGCGTTCAGGCAGACGTTGTCGACCATGGCGAAGGCGTCCTTCAGCGTCATTTTCATCCCGGCGATGCCTATCAGGCGATCGTTGGGGATGACGATCAGGGCGTCGACCGCCTTTGACAGCTCGGCGATGCCGGCCAGCGCCTTCTTGCGGCGCTGCGAACCTTCAAACGCGAACGGTTTGGTCACCACGCCGACGGTGAGGGCGCCCAGGTCCCGCGCCACCTGCGCGATGACCGGCGCCGCGCCGGTGCCGGTGCCGCCGCCCATGCCAGCGGTGACGAACACCATGTCCGCCCCGGTCAGCGCCTCGGCGACGCGCGAAACGTCTTCCAGGGCAGAGGCGCGTCCGATCTCGGGGTTGGCGCCGGCGCCCAGCCCCTTGGTCAGGTTCTTTCCCAGATGGACCTTGATCCCGGCCAGGCTGGCATCCAGCACCTGGCAGTCGGTGTTCGACACGATGAAATCGACGCCTTCGATGCCGCCTTCGATCATCGTGTTCACGGCATTACCGCCGCCGCCGCCGACGCCAATGACCTTGATCGCAGGACGCCCGGGGCTGACAGCTTCGTCATCGAATTCAAGCATGATGAGTCTCCTTCAATATCGATCCCATGCCTTGGTGAGGGACGCCAATTTTTTGGTCTATTGGGAAAAGGACCCTCAAAGGGTCCTTTGAATCCCCCGCGACGAGCACCGCGGGGCAGAGCCCGTCGGCGCTCACGCGGTCATTAGGAAAAGGACCCTCCAGGGTCCTTTGAATCCCCGGCGGCGACACACATCCCCACATCTTTTTTTCGGCTCCGCTGGCTCCAGAAATCCACGCGAAGCGACGCATGTGGCGTCGGCGGCTGCGCGGGCGCGCAATCGTGCGCGCAGGCAAGCGAGAACCCGCCTTCGCACCGGCCGGCGGCGAGGCCGGCTTTGGTCCCGGTCCGCGGCGTCTGCCGCGATCCAGGCGGTCTGGTCCCTCGCTTGCTGTATCCCGCCGCCATGGAGAGCGACGCCCCCTTCCGATTCGTCGACCTGGCCACCGCGCGCGCCGGGCGCGGGGTGCGCATGCTGGCCCTGTCGGCGATGCCCAGTCCCTGGTCGGAAGCGGCCAAGGGATTGTTTCACCTGGCGCGCGTTCCCGTGCTGGCGGTGCGCTTTCAGCGCGGCGAGGCCGAGCAGGCGGCGTGGGCGGGCGTCCGCAACGCGCCGGCCGTCCTTCACGACGACGACCCGCCCCGCAGCGGCTGGGCAGAGTTCACCACCCTGGCCGACCGTCTGGGCGGGCCCGGGTCGCTGGTGCCGACCGACACCGAGGCGCGCCTGCGGCTTTTCGGCCTGCTGCACGAGATCGCCGGCGAGGATGGCCTGGGATGGAACGCGCGGCTGCTGATGATCGACGGTTCGCTGGCCAGTGGCGGGGCGCGGTCATTTCCGTTGCGGGTGGCCACCTATCTGGGAAAGGACTATGGATACACGCCCGGCTGCGCCGACCGCGCGCGCCGGCGCGTCGGCGTGGTGCTGGCGCTCCTGGATCAGCAACTGCGGCGCAGCCACAGTGCCGGGCGTGCGTACATGCTGGGGGCGGCGGTGACGGCGCTGGACGTCTACGCGGCAACGTTTCTGACCCCGCTGATCCCGCTGCTTCCTGCCGATTGCCCGCAGATGCTGGACGTGTTGCGGCCCGCGTTCACGTACCTGGTCGAGCAGGTCGGGGCGCTGGTGCCACCCGCGCTGGCGGCGCACCGGCGTTTCATGTTCGAGCGCCACCTGGCCTGGCCCATCGCCCTTTGACCGAGCGCAAAAGCGAATGGCCGGGGCTCAGCCGGTCAGAGCCCGGGCAGCGGCCCGGCCCCGAAAGCCGGATCGCCGACCTGCGTGCCGGCCCCGAACATCATGGCGACTGACGTCAGCAGCTGGTTCCACGACGAGGTGGCGCGCACCAGTCGACCCGGCTGCAAGGCGCCGCCCGCGCGGCCCGCCAGCAGGCAGGGCATGTTTTTCCACGACACCGGGCTGGTGGACGACACGTCGCTGCACCAGAGCACCAGCGTGTTGTCCAGCAACGAGCGAGGTCCCTCGGCGCGCGACCCCAGCGCATTCAGCAGGTACGCCAGCTCGCCCATGAACATCGTCTCGATGGCGGCCAGGCTGGTGCGCGCGCCGGCGTCGGTGGCGGCGGCCACCGCCAGGTCGTGGTGACCGCCGGCCACGCCGCCGATGATCGCGTTGCCGTCGGCGCCTTCGTACACCAGCGTGGCCACGCGCGCCCGGTCGCAGGCGAACGCCGTCACCGCCAGATCCATGGCCGTGCGCCCCGCTTCGAACAGATGGCGCGGATCGGGCGCGGGCACAGCGGCCGGCGCGGTGCACACGGGACTGCTGGAGGTGATCCGCACAGCCAGCTCGCGCACCGAATCGGTGTGCTCGTCCAGTCGGCGCGCATCGTCTGTGCCGACGCGCGTCCGCAGAAATCGCAAGTTCTTGACCGTGGCGTCCAGGCTGGCTCTGGCCAGGCGCTGCCGGACCAGGGCCTCGTTTCGGGGCGCGGACCCGCCCGCGGCGAACAGCCGCGCCACGGTGTCAGTCAGATCGGTCACAGGCTGGGCCGCCATGGCCGCGCCGGTGTAGCTGGGCGTGGCCAGCGCGGGAGACACGCCGTTGGTGCCGGCACCCAGGACCAGCGCGGGCATACCCCCGACCTGCGCCACCAGCTGGTCAAGCGACCGGCCGCCGCCCGACGGGGTCCCCGCCACCGCCCCCGGGGCGAGGGCGGTCCC
>DATLVT010000494.1:0-9927 GCA_035577105.1 Polyangia bacterium | reverse complement strand
CGCCCTCATCCCGCCGCCGGGATCGAGGACGCCCGACCAGGGCTGACGAAAGTGCACCAGGTCACCGCCCTCCAGTGACTTCAGCAGGGCATCGGTGCTGGCCGGTTGCGGTCCGATCGGCACCACGTCGACGTCAAAACCTTTGAGCTCGATCCGGTTGACCGCGGTCTCTCCCGCTCCCGGCGGGGGGAGATCGTTCTTCACCAGCGGGAAGACGGCGTAACCGGTGTCAGCGCCGCTTGCCACCAGACGCACGTCCATCACGCCCTGCCCTCGGTAGGTCGTGGGGTCCGTTGTGATGAGGCAGCCGCTGGCCGGAACTTGATCCTGCACGATGAAGAACTGATGGGGGGGCAAGTCACATCCACCCAAGAGCAACGCCGTCACCAGGGAAAACAGTGGTATCGCCCGATGCTGTGTCATCCGTTGACCGGTCCTATCGTTGGAATTTGGGAAGTCATTTGGGAAGAGCCATTTGGAAAGGCCATTGGTAATCGCCGTTGACATTGACGGTGTTGCAAGCAGTGCAGCTATTCTTCGGCTGAGATCACTTTATCATTAGTCCTTCAATCACTCTTTCTTTGTTGTCGGCCGATCCGCCCATAGCCGAGGAATTTTTTTTCGCCAGCATCTTGTGTGCCCACCTCAAGCGGCGAAGGGCAACCGTCGATGCCTCTCCTCGTCACAAAAACCTTCGCGAGGTGACCTCCGGAAAGGCTGGAGAGCATCGCGAAAACCAGCCCGAAACAAGGAGAAGATTCGATGCTCACCAACCTCAAGAAGCTGTTCAAGGATCAAGATGGAGCGACCGCGGTTGAATACGGCCTGATCGTGGCCGCCATTGCCGCCGTGATCGTCACCATCGTGTTCTCGTTGGGTGGCAAGGTGAAGACCGCGTTCACCACCGTCAACTCCAATATGCCGTAGTGGCGGTTCCGCCGGGCAAAGACGCTCATGATAATCCCGGCGATTCATCTGGTTCCGTTGGCGATCAGCCTCGGCGCCGCTGCTTGTTGGGATCTGACGAAACGAACGATTCCCAATGTGCTGACGGTATCCGTGGCCACTCTGGGTGTCGGTGTGCAGGTGTGGGACAATGGGTGTTTGGCCGCTCTTTCGGGACTGGCGGCCGCCGTTCTGTCCATCCTCGTCCTTTATCGGGTGTGGCTGGCGGGCGGCATCGGAGGCGGCGACGTGAAGCTGGCGGCCGCCGCGGCCATCTGGATCGGTTTGCCTCATTTCATCGCCTTTGCGCTGGCCACGGCCATCGCGGGTGGGGTGGTGGCGGCCGTCTGTTACGGAGTCTCCGGCCGCGGCGCCCGTCAGCAAATTCAAGCCAATCTCACCGGCGCCCTTCTCATGCAGCAGCTGCCGGTGATCGAGCAGAGAGCACTTAGCCAATGGGGATCGGGTGGCGGCGGGCGAGTGTCGGTGCCGTACGGAATTGCAGTCGCGATCGGAGCAGGCATGGCGCTGTGGGCTCCTTGGGGTTTATGATGCTCCGGGGTCCGGACCAACCAAGCGCAGCGGTCCGAGTGTGGAAAGTCATCTTCAAAGACGGGAGCGATAGTGGCCACAAATGATGCTTTAGGAGGGGCGAACCGGTTTCGCCGCGGCGGCGAGGGTGGCACCCGTCGCTCGGGAGCGCGCGCCCTGGCGTTCTGGGTGGTGACGATCGCCGCGGGTCTGATGGCCGCGCTGACCATCACCCGCTATCTGGACCGCCACGCCACAACGTCGGCAACGCCGATGACCAAGGTCGTGGTGGCCGCGATGGATCTGCCACTGGCCACCAAGCTGCGCGCCGAGCACGTGAAGGTGGTCGACTGGCCCCAGGGTGCCCAGCCGCCGGGAGCGATCCACGATTTGAAAGAGGTCGTCGATCGCATCGTCACCTCGCGTGTCCTGGCCGGAGAGCCGCTGCTGCCCGGCAAGCTCGCCTCAAAGGACGCCGGCAACGGCCTGGCGGCGCTGATCCCCGCGAACATGCGCGCGGTCGCCGTGCGCGTGGATGACGTGGTGGGGGTGGCGGGGTTCATCCACGCCGATGATCGCGTGGACGTCATCGTGACCATCCGCCCGACGCGGCCCTCGAACGCCGAATCGACCTCCAAGGTGATCCTGCAGAACGTGAAGGTGCTGGCGGTGGGCAAGGAGATCGAGTCCGGTGATCGGAACCGCAACCAGGCCAATCCCGTCACGGTGGCTACCTTGCTGGTGAATCCAGAAGAGTCTGAAAAGCTGGCGCTGGCCGCCAACGAAGGGCGATTGCTGCTGACATTGCGAAGCTGGACCGACAACGCGGCGGTGGCCACGGAGGGGATGAATCCTTCCGTGTTGCTGGCCGGCGACAATGCGCGCCAGCCGGAAGCGGGGTCGCCGCCGCCCGTGGTGGCCGCGGCGAGCGCTCCCAGCGCGTCGCCCCGTCGGGGTCGTACCACCACTCATAGAAGCGAGGTCCCGGAGGCAGTGCCGGAGCCTCGCAAGTCCGACGTCGTCGAGATTTTGCGCGGCGACCGCTTCGAGGAGCGGAAGTTCGACGCCAAGGAGAAAAAGTAACGACCATGATGAATGCATGCCGGGTCCGTAGCATTGCTTTCAGTATCGGAATGGTCAGCCTCTCGTCGTCGCCGGCAATTTTCGCGGCCGAGGTCAGCAACGTTCCGCAGATTCGAATCGATCGTGAGGTCGGCGCCGCCAAGGCGCTGGCCCTCGAGGTGGGGCAGAACCGACTGCTGATCCTGTCCGAGGCCGTGGGCCGGGTGTCGGTCGCTGACACCAAGGTCGCCGACCTCAAGGTGGTCACGCCGACGCAGTTATTGATGACGGCGCGCGGGGTCGGTTCGACGGATCTGACCCTGTGGAACAAGCATGACGAGCCCCTGGTCCTGGCCCTGGCGGTGACCCGCAACCTGGACGGCCTGCGCCGCCAGCTCAAGGATCTGTTCCCGGACGAGCACATCATGGTGTCGGCTGCCGGTGATCTGGTGGTGTTGTCGGGCGAGGCTTCCGACGTGCGGGTCCCCGAGCGGGCCGCCGAGGTGGCGCAGCTGCACGCCGAGAAGGTCGCCAACCTGATCAGGGTTGCCGGTAACCAGCAAGTTCAGCTGGAGGTGAAATTTGCCGAAGTCTCTCGCAAGGGATTGCGCGAGATGGGGCTCAACATCTTTCATAAAGACGCCGGCGGGCGCTATGTGGGCGGGGTGGCCTCGGCGGGTACGGCGGCCGGTTCGTTTCTGAGCATTCCGGGTACGGGTGGCAATCTGCCCGCGGTGCAGCCACCGAACGCCGGCAGCGCCTTCTCGCTGTTCTTCTCGGGCCTGCCGTCCTTTCCCTTCAGCGCAATGCTGACGCTGCTGGAATCCTCGGGGCTGGCCAAGGTGCTGGCCGAGCCGACGCTGGTGGCCATGTCGGGCCAGGAGGCCAAGTTCCTGGCTGGCGGCGAATTCCCCATTCCGGTCTCCACCGGGCTGGGCGCCGTCTCCGTGCAATGGAAGAAGTTCGGCATCATCCTCAACTTCATCCCCACGGTGATCGGGGCGGGCATGCTGCACCTCAAGCTGCAGACCGAGGTCAGCGACGTCGATCCGTCGCGTTCGGTGAATGTGGGCGGCTTCTCCATCCCTGGCCTCATCTCACGCCAGAGCGAGACCACCGTTCGGCTGTCCGACGGGCAGAGCTTCGCCATCGCCGGCCTGCTGTCGAACAAGGTTCGCTCGCAGATCGACAAGATCCCGCTGCTGGGCGACATCCCCATCCTGGGGGCCCTGTTTCGGTCCGTCGACTATCAGCGTGACGAGTCGGAGCTGCTGGTGGTCATCACCGCGCGGCTGACCAAGCCCCTGGCGCCGCACGAGGTGCCGCCGCTGCCCACGGACGACGAGCTGAACGACCCCAACGATTTTGAACTGTTCTTGCTGGGGAGCGACGGACGCGACACCCGCGTCAACGCCGAACAACCCCCACAAGCAGCGCCGGCCGGGGCGGCCGTGCGGGTATCGGGCGCCGTCGACGGGCGCCAGACATGGCAGGCCAAGGCCGGTCGCGGACCGACCGGCGAGCTGGGTTTCATTCGCTGAGGACGAGCCGGAGATCATGAAAAAACCGAATGTGCTTCTTCTGGGTGCCACCGACGCGCAAGAGGTCGATCTGCGTGAGGCGTTGAAGGACGTTGCCAGCCTGAGCCGTCTGGACATCGCCGCCGAACTGGTGCCCGAGGAGATGCGACGCCTGCGGGCCGGGGCCGCCATCGTCCCCATCAATCCGCAGACGCCGCAGCGCTTCGGCCTCATCTACAACATCACGGCGTCGGGCGGGGTGGTGATCGTGGTCAGTCCGACCAAGGATCCCGAGCTCATCCTGCGCGCCATGCGGGCCGGCGCCCGCGAATTCGTCCTGGAGAGCGATCACGAAGAGCTGCGCATGGCGGTTCGTTCGCAAGCCCGCGCGGTCGAGCAATCCGACGGCCTGGGGACGGTGATCACCTGCTTTGGCGCCAAGGGCGGCGTCGGTTCGACGACCATCGCCACCAACCTGGCGGGGGTCATGGCCAAGACCGGCCATCATCGGGTCTGCCTGCTTGATCTCAACCTCCACCTCGGTGACGTGCTGTCGTTCATGGACGTGGCCGGCGGATATTCGATCAGCGACGTGGTGGCCAACATGGCCCGCCTCGACCGCGAGCTGCTGGATGCGTCGATGTCCAAGCACTCGTCCGGCGTCGCCGTGCTGGCCCAGAGCGGCAAGATGGAAGAGGCCGATCAGATCAAGGGCGCCGACGTGGCCGCCTTGCTGCCGTTTCTGCGCAAGCACTATGACAAGATCATCATCGACGGCGTCCGTGGTTTCGACGAGATCTCGCTGGCTGCGCTGGACGGCAGTCAGTTCCTCATGATGATCATGACCCAGGACGTTCCGGCGGTTCGCAACGGCCAGCGCTGCATCGAACTGTTCACGCGCCTCGGCTACGACGACACCAAGATCAAGCTGGTGCTGAATCGCTTCCAGAAGGCGTCGAAGATCAACCCGGAGGTGATCGCCGAGACGCTGAAGCAGCCGGTGGCGCACGTCATCTGCAACGACTTCGTGTCGGTCATTGACTCGATCAACCGGGGAATGCTGCTGGTCGACGTGGCGCCGCGGGCACGATTGACCCAGGACATCGAAGGTCTGGCCACGCTTCTGGCGGGCGAGCGCAAGGAACGGATCCGGCGCCCCAGTTTGCTGGGATCACTGTTTGGCGGAAAGAAGGTGGCCGATGGGGCTGCGTGATCGACTGAGACAGGGGCCGGTGAGCACTTCCACCAGTCAGCCGACCCGCCTCACCACTCCCTCCTCGGGATTGGTGTCGCTGGAGGCGAAACCGCGTGGCGGAATCACGGTGCAGGTCTATCACAACCTCAAGCACGAGCTTCATCAGAAGCTGATCGAGAAGCTGGATCTCACCACCATCCAGGAGCTGCCACGCGAACAGCTGCTGGAAGAGCTGCGCATGATCCTGGCCGGCTTGCTGGCGACGACCGAGATGCCGCTGAACCGCACCGAGCGTGAACAGATGGTGGAGGAGCTCATCGACGAGGTGACGGGCCTGGGACCACTGGAGCCGCTGCTGCGCGACCTGACGATCTCCGACATCCTGGTCAACACCTACAACACTGTTTACATCGAACGCCGCGGGAAGCTGGAGCTGACCCACGTTCGGTTTCGCGACAACGAACACCTGATTCAGATCATCAACCGCATCGTCTCGCGCGTCGGACGCCGGGTGGACGATTCGTCACCGATGGTCGACGCCCGCCTGCCGGACGGCGCCCGGGTCAACGCCATCGTTCCCCCGCTGGCCATCGACGGGCCGATCATGTCGATTCGCCGTTTTGGCGGAACACCGCTGCGGATCAGGGACATCGTCACCATCGGCAGCGCCACGCCGGAGATGGTCGGCTTCCTGGGCGCCTGCGTGAAGGCCAAGCTGAACTGCCTCATCAGCGGGGGTACCGGCACCGGCAAGACCACCATGCTCAACGCCCTGTCTTCCTTCATTCCGGAGGGCGAGCGGGTGGTGACCATCGAGGACGCCGCCGAGCTGCAGCTGCAGCAGCGCCACGTGGTGCGCCTGGAGACCCGTCCGCCGAACATCGAAGGGCGGGGCGAGATCGTCGCCCGCGACCTGGTGAAGAACGCCCTGCGTATGCGCCCCGACCGCATCATCATCGGCGAGTGCCGGGGCGGCGAGGTGCTGGACATGCTGCAGGCCATGAACACCGGCCACGAAGGGTCGATGACCACCGTCCATGCCAACGCCGCACGGGACGCCCTGTCGCGCATGGAGGCCATGGTGGGAATGGGCGGCATCCAGCTGTCGGAGGCCCTGGTGCGCCAGACCATCTCGCGCGCCCTCAACATCATCGTGCAGCTGAGCCGTGGTCTTGACGGAAAGCGGCGCATCACCAGCATCTCCGAGGTCGTGGGGATGGAAGGGTCCGTGATCACGACGCAGGAGATCTTCCGCTTTGATCAACGGGGGGTCGACGCTGCCGGGAACGTCCTCGGCGAGTTCCGCAGCATGGGCGTTCGGCCGAAGGCCATGGAGCGCATCGAGCGCTATGGCATCGACCCGATGGCGCTGCTCGGTCCACCCGCGGTCGCTGAATAGGGGGAGTGCCATGCGATCCTTCCTCATCGTCGTTGTCAGTTTCGCGGCCGTCGTCCTGGCCGAGGCGATCGGTTCGACGATAAGATTCGTTCGCAATCGCCGCACAGACGAGCTGAAGCGCCGTCTGCAGTCCCTGGGTACAGGCGCACAGTCGTCATCGGGGCTATTGCGCGAGGGGAAGCTGTCGGGCTTCGCCGCGCTGGACGAGGTCCTGCAGAGCTTGTCCGTGGCCAGAAAGCTGGACGAGCTGCTGGAGCAGGCCGAGCTGAACATCACGGTGGGCCGCCTGCTCGGCTATTCCGTCCTCTGTGCGCTGGTCTTGTTCGCCGCCGGAACGTTGATTGGCGTCGGCCCGGCCCTGTCGGTGCTGTTCTTGCTGATGGGCCTGCCGCTGCCCTACGCGTTCGCCCTGATGGCTCGCGAGCGTCGCAATCACAAGATCACCGAGCAGCTGCCCGACGCGCTGGACATGATGGCCCGCTCGCTGCGCGCCGGTCACGGCCTGGGCAGCGCCTTCAAGCTGGTCGCCGGCGAGATGCCTTCGCCGATCAGCGTGGAATTTGCCCGCGCCTTCGAGGAGCAGAAGCTGGGATTGTCATTCGACAAGGCCGTGGCCCAGATGACCAAACGGGTCCCCAACAACGGCGACCTGAAGATCTTCGCCGTGTCCGTGATCGTGCAGAAGGAGACCGGCGGCAACCTGGTGGAGATCATCGAGAAGATCGCCGACACCATTCGCCAGCGTTACCGTTTCTACGGCAAGCTGAGAACGCTGACCGCCGAGGGACGGATGTCCAGCTATGTCCTGGGGGCGCTGCCGATTCTGACCAGCCTGGTGATCGCGTTCGGCAACACCCCTTACGCGAAACTCCTGATCACTGAAAAGGCAGGCAACGTCGTGCTGGGCTACGCCGTCGTCAGCTGGATTCTGGGGTTCGCCTGGATGCGCCGCATGGCCAAGGTGACCGTCTGATGGACGGCGTCTTCGCGGCGGCGGGCGCCAACAGCGATCTGATCTTTGCCGCGGCTGCCGGCATGGTGTTCGTGGTGGCCGTCGCCGTCGGACTGCGAACGCTGGTTGGTCGGCGCGCCAAGCTGATGGAACGCCTCGACCACGTGGGTGGACGAGGTTTCGACGCCGCGGATGGCCCGTCCGGTGGTGATCCCGACGAGGTCTCGCTGCTCGAGAAGGTGCTGCGTCCACTCTCCAAGCTGGCGCGCCCCCGTGACAGCGCCGAGCTGTCCGCTGCCCGGCTGAACATGGTCCGGGCCGGCTACCGGGGCGAGCGGTCCCTCGAGGTCTTCCTGGGCCTGAAGATTCTGCTGGCCCCGCTGCTGCCCCTGGTCTTTCTCGAGGTGAATTCGCAGCGCCTGCGGCCGGTCGAGTTCCCCATCGACGTCGTCATCGCGGTGTGGCTGTGCGCGCTGGCGTTCTGGATCCCGAACATCATTCTGCGGAGCAAGATCAAGGAGCGCCAGCAGTTGCTGGAGCGCGCCCTTCCCGATGCGACGGATCTTCTGGTGACCTGCGTCGAGGCCGGTCTGGGACTGGACGCCGCCATGGCCCGGGTGGCGGACGAGATGACGCTGGCGTCGCCGGTGCTGGCCGAAGAGCTGAACCAGACGTTTCTGGAGGTTCAGGCCGGCGTTCCCCGCGCCGATGCGTTTCGGCGCCTGGCCGAACGGACCGGCGTGGAGGATCTGAGGTCCTTGTCCGCCATGTTGATCCAGACCGACGCCTTTGGCACCAGCGTGGCCAAGGCCCTGCGGGTGCATTCGGACAGCATGCGGGTGAAACGAATGCAGCGCGCGGAAGAGAAGGCGGCCATGGTCTCGGTGAAGATGACGGTGCCGCTGGTGTTGTGCATCCTGCCATCGCTGATCGCGGTGGTGATGGGACCGGCGGTGGTGATGATCAGACAGGCATTCTCGGGAACGCCATGAAAACAATGACTATGGAACATGCGGTCGCAGGCCTTCGAACGAACCTCTCGGCCCGCCTCGCCGCCCGCCTGGGCGTCCTGGTGCTGGCGTCGGTGGGGATCGGCGGGTGCGCATCGCACCAGGCTGGCGCCTTGCGCGCCGACACCTACGAAGCCCGCAAGAAGCTGACGCGCGAGCTGGTGGCACGCCAGGAATGGGCGGCGGCCTTCGCCTTCGCCGACGAGCTGCACCGGGCCCGTCCCAACGACGCGGAGGTGCTGGTTCTCCGCGGCACCGTTTATCGGGAACGAGGGCTGACGGCGGAGGCAGAGGCCGATCTCCTTCAGGCCGTTCAGCTTGACGATCAGTCGGCCGAGGCCCACGCCGCGCTGGGGATCCTGTACGACGTCGACCAGCGGCCGGACGTCGCCGAGAAACAGCACCGCCTGGCGGTCGAGCGGGATCCCAACAACGCCGCCTATCTGAACAACCTGGGTTTCTCCCTGTTCCTGCGCGGCAAATTTCAGGACGCGATCAAGTTCTATTCCCAGGCGGCGCGCCTGACGCCGACCAACCGCCGCCTGCGCACCAACCTCGGCTTCGCCCTGGCGGCGCGCGGTGACTTTCGTCGCGCCGCCCACGAGTTCGACATGGGCGGCTCACCCGCCGAGTCCAAGAACAACCTTGGCTTCGCCTATGAACGAAAGGGCGATCTGAAGAACGCCTTCGACATGTACACCGAGGCGGCCCGGCTGGATCCGTCGTCGACCAAGGTTCACAGCAATCTCGTTCATGCGGCCGAGAAGCTGGGCAAGGAGCTGCCCCCGGATCTGGCTGGCGAACCGGTGAAAAAGGAGACAGCCCCATGAGGATGAAATCAGGCGCGCCATCGACGTCCACCACCCGTTGCGGTACCGCCTTGTTGACGGGGTTGACCCTGCTCGCTGCGCTGGGAGGGATCGCCTGCGACCGGTCGCGACTGACCGCCTCCCACGGGCGGGCCTATCGCGAGGCCTTCGCGCGCCAGATCGCGAACCCGACGGCCGGAAGCAAGCCGCAATCCGACAAGGCAGTGCAGGGGCTGGATTCCCAGGAAGCGGCGATCGTCTCCAAGACCTACCGCAAGAATCTGGCGCCGCGAGACGACGACGCCACCCGCGGGCAGATGCTCTATTACTCGCCCCGCGCCGGGCAGCCGGAGCGCAGGGACCTTCCGCCCCCGTCGGTCCCGGGCGAACAGCGGTGAGACCGTAAGACCGTAAGACCGCAAGACCGGACGACCGGACGACCGGCCGCTCAGCGCTGGCGGCGAAGGCTGATCGCCACCAGCAGCAGCAGCGCGGCGGCATGCA
>DATLVT010000493.1:0-3018 GCA_035577105.1 Polyangia bacterium | reverse complement strand
CGCTAGAGCCGCTGCGCCATTGCCTGGCGGAGCTTGGTCTGAACGTGGTCATGCCGATCGGCAAGGCGGCGTTTGACGAGGCGTGCGCGCCGGTGTCGCAGCTGCGCATGAGCGCGCTGCGGCCGACCGGACAGTCGGCGTGGCTGATCGGGTCAGGTGGGCGGCTGTTCTTCGACCGCTTTCTGGCAGCCACGGGCGGCGCCGACGGGCGCCCGCACCCGCTCGATCGGTTCACCCGGGCCGAGGTGGAGGCTGTTGTCGGCCAGGCCCTCGATTCCTCGATCGGCCACGGCCTCTGGTACCCGTTCACCCAGGCCCAGCCGGCGCTGCCGTTTCAGCGGCTGGGGCGGGCGGCGGGTCTTGGCTTGCCGGGACCGCTAGGGATCCAGATCCATCCCGTGTTTGGACCCTGGTGGGCCTATCGCGCGCTGCTGATTCTGGATGTCGCCGTTCCGGAGCAACCAGCCGTCGGCGACGGTTGCGCCGGCTGCGACGCGCCCTGCGTGGCGGCATGCCCGGGCGGTGCCGTGGCGCGCGACGGTTTCGTGTACGTCGCCTGCCGCGCCCATCGTCTGGAAGATCCGGCCTGCCATTTCGGATGTCAGGCGCGCAGCCGCTGCATTCGCGGTCCCGAGCAGCGGTACAGCGCCCGGCAGCTGGCGTACCACATGGCGGCGTCGATGCCTCGCGCGGACGCGCAGCTCCGCAAACCTTGACCGCATCGGTCGAACGGTTTCTACTCGGGCCCCCATGGCCACCAGCGTGAACGCGCACATCACCGGCACGGTTTGGAAGATCGAGGTCAAGGTGGGCGACGCCGTCACCGAAGGCCAGACCGTGGTCATCCTGGAATCGATGAAGATGGAGATGCCCGTCGAGTCGCCGTCGGACGGTCGGGTCACGGCGGTGCTGGTGAAGGAAGGCGCCTCCGTCGAAGAGGGCGCGCCGCTCGTCGAGCTGACGCCGTGACGCGCCCGTCGCGGCGCTAGAGCACCTCGGCGAAGATCTGCGCGGCGCGCTCGCATTCCTCGCGGGTGACGTCAAGGTGGGTGACCAGGCGAATGCGGCGCGGGCCGAAGGGGAAGGCCAGCACGCCGCGGGAGCCGAGGCGCGTGACGATCTCCGCGGCCGGAGGCAACCGCGGATCCAGATCGACCATCACGATGTTGCTTTGCAGGCTGGCGATCTCGATGCTGAGGCCTGACACCGCCGCCAGCCGTTCGCCCAGCAGGCGCGCGTTGGCGTGGTCGTCGACCAGGCGGGCGATGTTGTGGTCCAGGGCGTAAAGCGCGGCCGCCGCGATCACGCCGGCCTGGCGCATGCCGCCCCCGAACATCTTGCGAAAGCGGTGGGCGCGCTCGACCAGGGGACGGGGGCCGGCGATCACCGAACCAACCGGCGCCCCCAGCCCTTTGGAGAAGGCCAGGGAGACGGTGTCGAATCCGGCGGCCAGGGCGGCCGGCGTCTCTCCGGTGGCGACGCTGGCGTTCATCAGCCGGGCGCCGTCGAGGTGCAGGCGCAGTCCCAGACGGCGGGCCGACGCCACCACCGAATCCAGCGCGGGGCGCGGCCAGACGATGCCGCCGCCCCGGTTGTGCGTGTTCTCGACACAGACCAGGCGGGTGGGGGACTGCAGCGTCGTGGCCGGTCTGTACGCGGCCTCGACGTCGTCGCCGGTGAAGGTGCCGCCGCGGCCGATGGCCACCAGCTGCACGCCGGCCAGCGCGGCGCCGCCGCCCATCTCGTGCCAGATGACATGCGCGCCGTCGCTGACGATCACCTCGTCGCTGGGCTCGCAATGGACCTTGAGGGCGATCTGGTTGGCCATGGTCCCTGATGGCACGAACAGCGACGCCTCCGTGCCCAGGAGCGCGGCGACCCGTGCCTGCAGGCGGGCAACCGTCGGGTCTTCGCCCAGGACATCGTCGCCCACCTCGGCGGCGGCCATGGCGGCGCGCATGCCGGGCGAGGGGCGGGTGACCGTGTCGCTGCGCAGGTCGATGGCTGGCGGTTGCGGCGGCGCCGCCGTGCCGGTGGTCGTCTTCGCGGTCATCGGACCTCCGGTCCCCAGACGGGCGGTTTGGGAAGCCCGCCCGGCTCGGGCGTTGGTGCCGGCTGCTTGGGCGGACCATGGTCGGGTGTGCCCGGGGCGGACGGTGGGGGTTGCCTGGGCGGAGGCGGGCCGGGCGGCCCTCGCTCCTCGCGTAGTTTTGCCGACAGCTTGTCCAGCAGCGCTACCTCAAAATGCCGGGGCAGCTCGGCCAGGGTGACCACCATCTGCGTGGCGGCGCGGCCGTCACCGTCAGTGGTCTTCACCAGCTCCAGTGAGCCCCGATAGGTCCGCTTGTTCTCCACGACGTCAAAGATGATGTACCCGGAGACTTCATCCTTTTCTTTAACGTTGTAATCCCGGTCCACCCGCAGAAAACGGATGGCCGTCGGCCACACGTCGGCCGCCGCATAGGAGACCACGTTGCTGCTGCGCGCCTGCGCGCCCGAGGCCCCGCTCATCCCAGCCCCGATGACGACGGCAAGGCCGACGGCTACCCGGCCGCTCATGACACCTCCAGATTGGGCGCTTCGGCGGCGCGATTGGATTCGCGAACGGCCGCGGCCAGCGACGGCGCTCGCCCACCGGAAGACATCAGCGCCATCGAGAGCAGGCCCACCGCCACGTACCAGATGGTCTGCACGCCGTGCAGGACGATGGCGTAGGCCATGCCCTGGGCGTTCACCACCGCCGCCGGCAGATAGGCCAGCAGGCCCAGCTTGATCGCCGCGTGGAACTGTCCCACCAGGCCGGGCGAGTTGGGCAAGGTCAGCACCACGCCAGTGAAGGCCATGGTGGCGTAGGCCGCTCCCGGCGAGATGGGCAAGTGCATCTGCCTGGCCAGATACCACATACCGGCGCCGTTGATACCCCAGTAGATGATCGACTGCAGCAGGAACACACCAAAGTTGCGCGGATCTCGCAAGACCTGAAAGCCTTTGATCACCGCCCGCACCTTGTCGCCGATG
>DATLVT010000492.1:0-3136 GCA_035577105.1 Polyangia bacterium | reverse complement strand
TTCGATGCGTTCGAAGTTCAGATCCGGCTGCTGCAGCTCGCGCAGGAAATCAAGGTGGGTCAGCTTGAAGGCCGGGATGTCCTCGCGGGCGATCATCTCGGGGCGCTGGAAGAAGTAGCCCTGGAAATACGAATAGCCCAGCTCGCGCGCCTCGCGGAGCTGCTCGTGCGTCTCCACCTTCTCTGCCAGCATCGCCACCCGACGGCGCTTGAACCGATCACGCAGCGCCCGCCGCTGGACCGGCGTGGTGGCCAGGAAGTCGACCTTGATGACGTCGGCCATCGCCACCAGCGGCTCCATCTCCGGGCTGTCGACGAAGTCGTCCAGGGCCAGCTCATAGCCGGCGCGCTTCAACTCGCGACAGGCGGCCAGCGTGGCGGCGTCGGGTTTGACCGACTCCAGCAGCTCGATGACCGATTGCCGAACCGGCAGCACCGCATACAGGCTGTCGCACAGAACCTTCTGCGTGACGTTGACGTACAGCTTGCGCCCGCCCGCCAGCGCGCCAAAGCCGAACACCATCATGCTGTCCTTGATGACCTGCGACGACGCCACGTCGCTGTCCATCCCGCGCGGGAAGACGTTCTCCAGCCCGGAGCGAAACAGCAGCTCATAGGCGACGGCGCGCTGTCGGGTGTCGAAGATAGGCTGACGCGCCACAAAGACCTGCATGAGGCAGCCTGGTCATCGGCGGCGGCGGCGCCTAGCTGTAGGGGGCGTCAAGGCCGCTCGCCCTCGAGGGAGCTTTGCCATAGACTTCGGGCGCTTGACCTCCAACAACGACACCCCGCCGGCCGCCGGCAACAACGACCGCGTTCTGGTGACCGTCACCGGCCCCGACCGCACCGGCGTCACCGCCACCCTGACCGGCATCCTGTCCGAGGAGGGGGCGTCGCTGCACGACATCGAGCAGGTGGTCGTGCAAGGGCAGCTCACGCTGTGTCTGCTTGTGGGTGTGCCGCGCACGCGCGACGTCCTCAAGGAGCTCTTGTTCGCCGCCAAGGAGCTGGGGATGGAGCTGGACTTCAAGCCGGTCCCGGGCAGCGCCGCGCCGCTGCCGGGCGCACGGTTGACCGAAGGGCGCCGCTACGTCATCACCGCCATCGGCCCGTCGCTGGGCGCCGCGCACCTGCACGCCCTGGCGTCGACGCTGGCCGCCGAAGGGGCGAACATCGAGAAGATCGGACGCCTGTCCGAGGGGACGCTGGCCTCGCTGGAGATTCACGCCTCGCTGCCGGCCGATCGCGACAGCGAGGTCCTCAAGCGCACGTTGCTGGCCGTGGCCACCAGCGCCGGGTTCGACGTGTCGCTGCAGCGCGAGAGCCTGTACCGCCGGTCCAAGCGACTGGTGGTCATGGACATGGATTCGACCCTGATTCGCATCGAGGTGATCGACGAGCTGGCGCGCGCGGCCGGCGTGGTCGATCAGGTCTCGAAGATCACCGAGCGGGCGATGGCGGGCGAGATGGACTATGACCAGTCGCTGCGCCAGCGGGTCGAGCTGCTGAAGGGTCTGGACGTCAAGGTGCTGGATCGCATCGCCGCCGACCTGCCGCTGACCGAAGGGGCCGAGACGCTGGTCCGCGTGCTCAAGCGCCTTGGCTACAGCATCGCCGTCATCAGCGGCGGCTTCTCGCGGGCGGCCGAGGCGCTCAAGCGCCGGCTGGGGCTTGATTATGCGTACAGCAACAATCTGGAGATCGTCGACGGCAAGCTGACGGGACGGGTCAGTGGCCCCATCGTCAACGGCCAGCGCAAGGCCGAGCTGCTGGAGACCATCGCCCAGGCCGAGGGCGTTCTGCTGGATCAGGTCATCGCCGTGGGCGACGGCGCCAACGACGCGCTGATGCTGGAGCGGGCCGGGCTGGGCATCGCCTTTCACGCCAAGCCCAAGCTGCGCGAGTCGGCGGACACCAGCATCTCGGCGTCGGGCCTCGACGCCATCCTGTATCTGCTCGGCATCAGCGCCCGCGAGCTGCAGGAGGTCGAATGACCTGCTGGGCAATTGACCTCGCGGGGCGGTCATGGGTAGTCTGCCGCCCCGTTGCCGGTTAGAACATCGCCCGAGGTCGAAGGTGAGCGCCCGTAGCTCAGCTGGATAGAGCAGCGGCCTTCTAAGCCGCTGGTCGCAGGTTCGACTCCTGCCGGGCGCGCAGAACAATTTCGAAAACTGAAAACTGAATATCTCGGTGGGCGTAGCTCAATTGGTAGAGCATCGGACTGTGGCTCCGAGGGTTGCGGGTTCAATCCCCGTCGCTCACCCAACTATTTCAAGCACTTAGGTTCTGTTTTAGGCGCTGTCGCCCACCTGTCGCCCAGTTTCGAGAAGGGCGATCGCATTGCGCAATTCCCCGGGTGACAGGTGCATGTAACGGTTCGTGACTGCGATCGATGCGTGGCCAGCGAGTTCTTTGATGGCAACCGCCGGCGCCCCGCGCATCGCGAGGTGAGAGCAGAACGAGTGCCGAAGAACGTGCCACCCCGTGATGCGTAGGCCGGCGCGCTTCTGCTGTCGTTTGAGCCCGGCTCGCATGGTGGAGTTAGTCCACCTTGCGCCGTCCTCCCAGCAGAACACGAGCTTGCCCTTGAGATGCCGAATGGCCTTAAGGGCTCGGGTGGCTCTCGACGTGAGAGGGATCTTCCGATCCTTCCCGCTCTTCGGTGCCCCGACCCAACCGCGCCAGTCATTCCGCATGACGGTAAGGATCCCGTTTCGGAAATCGATATCTCCCCACTCCAGGGCCAACAACTCGCCCAATCGCAACCCTGCCTCACCTGCTACCAATACCGCCGCGTGCCAGTCCGGTTCCTCTTGCGAGGTCCGCACTAGTTTTTCGAAATCTTCGAACGCGAAGAAGTCGAATTTTTGTGGCGGCACCTTCAGCGTTTTGATCCGAGGCGACCTATCGATCATCTCGATCTCAACAGCGTACCGAAGGATCTTGCTGAGGACGTTCAAGATGTTGTTGACCCGCTTCGCTGATTTCTTTTTGGCGAGGAGGACCGCCTTCAGTTCCTCCACGTCCTTACCCGTGATCTGATCCAGGCGCTTCGAACCAAACGCCGGGAGAAGATGGTGGGCAAGGATCGATTTCTTCGAAGCCTGTTCGCTGGGTTTGTTGTTGGCCTTCGCGTA
>DATLVT010000491.1:0-12961 GCA_035577105.1 Polyangia bacterium | reverse complement strand
TGGCGATGGCGGCCATCAGGGCATAGGCGACCAGCGCCGCGGCGAACTCGAGGAGGCGGGTCAGGGGCCGCCCGGCGGACAGCCAGCGCACCAGCCAGCGGACCGACAGGGCGCCGAATCCCATCGCCGCCGCCGGAATGGCCAGGCGGGGATCCCAGGCTGCCCCCAGCGCCGGCCACAGCAGCATCGGTCGCGTGGCGCGCACCGGGTCGGGCAGGCCGCCGACGGCGTTGGGTGTGTTCAGGCCCAGGCCGTCGCGCAGGCCGTTGTGGGCGCTGTCGAAGGCGCGGGCGGTTCGCTCAACGCGGATGACATACCCCAGGCTGACGATGTCGGCGTTGGCGAGGTCGGGGGACGACGCCGGCCGGCGGTCACGCGGCGGATCGAGGATCAGGGTGGCGCCGCACCGGCAGGGCACGCGGCCGGCGGCGTTCATCCGCGCCGCGGGAAAAGCATGTTTCCTCGCGCAGCGCGGACATTGAAAATGCATTGCGGCGGGTATCCTAACGCAAATCGCTCCTCATCGAACGGCACCTGAGTCGATCCAGTTGGCGATGGCGCGCAGCTGGTCGGGGGGCAGGGGCGCCCCCGGAGGATCGCGGTGGCCCAGCGTGGTCGGCACGGGCGGCGCGCTGGTCGGGTCATCGGACGACGAAGGCAGCAGCTTGCGGAGGAGGTAGCTGCGCGAGGCATCATGGGCAGCCACGCGCTGCAACCGGGAGAGCTGGCGCGCCGGCACCCCCACCAGGGCGTCGTACGCCTCGGCGTCGCACAGGGACAGGCCGGAGGCGGGGGCGTCCAGGCAACCCCCTCCGTCGCTTTCGCTCTGGCGATGACAGGCGCTGCCACCACAGGAACGGGCGAACAGCGGCAAGATCGCCTCGAACGTGGTGGCCGGCGGCACGGCGGCGTCCGGGCTGGTGCTGCCGCCGGTTTCAAAGCTGGTTTGCCGGGGCATGGTCGGACACCCCTGCAACGAATGCAGCGTGGCCGTCAGGTTGATGGAGTAACCCAGGAACGGCCGCAACGGCGACGGTGTCCGAAACCGCACGCGCTTGTCGATCAGGTCGACGCTGTAGGTGCCCGGGTAATAGAAGACCCCCGTGGTGAGGACCAAGCTGAGGCCGCCGGAGCCCCCCAGGCTGTCCGGGTCGGGGTAGTCCGAGAAGATCAGGTCAATGGGCGTATTGGTCGGGACGTCCACCGCCATATCCGCCGGCGTGGCGTCCACGATCTCGAACACCCCACAATGCCCCGGGAACGGCTGCACATCCGAAGGATCACTGCAGCCACCCACTGCCAGGGCAATCCAAAATCCGATCCGCGCGCATCGGAGGCGGGCTTTGCACGCCGGAGAAGACCTATGCCGAGCCAGATCCGCCCCCGGCTCTCGTCGCGTCGGGGAGAGCCGGCGAGAGGGGCCAGCAGGCCCCTTTCGCCCCGTAGCCGCCCCCTTTCGCCCCCTAACTTTCGCTGTAAAGCCGGATCTGCTCGCGGATGACTTCCTCATTGAGGCCGGTCTTCAGGTAGTCCTGCAGACAGTCTGCCAGGGTCACGACCATGTCGTCCACGCCGCGTTCTTCCACCAGCTTGCCCAGCAGGGAACGGCCTTCGGGGCTGTCGTCGTCACGGAGAAAATCCCGCACCATGTCGAGCGAAAGATCGCCGGAGAAGTCAAGTATCGCGTGGTCAAGTAGGTAAGCGATAAGTTGTTTCACCGGTGAACCTCCAGAGGATGAGGATGGAAATCAGAAGGTAGAAAGGGATCGAATCTGAAGAGAAGATCGAAGCGGAAGAGGGAACCGAGACAATGGGGTTGCTCATATCGCGGATGACTTCGCTGCGCAAGAGTTCAGGGCAACGATTCTCCACATTTGACCAGGCTCATCGGAGTTGTTACCGTCCGCGAGCCTTGGGCCGACATCGCTACCACCCGCGTTGGGCGCTGGCGCTTGGCGCTGCGCTGGTGTGCGCGCCTGGCTGCGGTCCCGTTGAGTACCTCAACATCGCGACCAAGGCGGGCGCTGCGCTGGCCTCGGCCAAGCAAGCCAATGCCGAGCAGCTGGCGCCGTACGAATACACGGCGGCCGAGGAATATCTGCACAAGGCGCGCGAGGAGGCTGGGTACTCGCAATACCAGCAGTCGATTGAATTTGGTCGTCGGGCCGAATCGCTGGCCGAACGGGCCCGCGCCCTGGCTGTGATCAAGGCACAGGCGCCGTCAGCCTCCGCCTCGGTCGTCGCGCCGACCGCCGCCCCGCCGGAGCCGGCCGCGCCGCCCCCGGTGGCGCCAGCGCCTGCCGCGCGGCGGAGCCCATCGTCTTCCCCGGCGTCTCGCGGATCGGGCAAGCCCGCCGTCGATGACGAGCAGCCGCGAAAATGAAGACGGCGGCGCGACCACATTCATTACCCCGGCGCGGCCTGGCGATGCTCGTCGTGCTGCTGGTCGCCGCCGCTGCCGCCGCTGGTTGCGCCGGCGTCCAGCTGCAACAGAACGTTCACCAGGTCCGCCAGATCGCCAAGGAGGCGCGCGACAACGGCGCCTATCGCTGCGCGCCCCGGCAGCTGGCGCTGGCCGACACGCACATCGAGTTCGCCGACGCCGAGCTGTCCGAAGGCGATTATTTTCGGGCGCGCGAGCACCTGCTGATCGCCGACGAGAACGCCCGCGAAGCGTACCGGCTGTCTCCGCGCGATCGCTGCACCACGCCCGGTGATCGGGACGGTGACGGCATCCCCGACACCGTCGACAAGTGCCCGAACGACCCCGAGGACAAGGACGGGTTCGAGGACGAGGACGGCTGTCCCGATCTCGACAACGACCGGGACGGGATCGCCGACGCCAAGGACAAGTGCCCGAACGAGCCGGAGGACAAGGACGGGTTCGAGGACGACGACGGCTGTCCGGATCCCGACAACGATCAGGACGGGATCGCCGACGCCAAGGACAAGTGCCCGAACGAGCCGGAGGACAAGGACGGGTTCGAGGACGACGACGGCTGCCCCGATCCCGACAATGACAAGGATGGCGTCCCCGACACCACGGACAAGTGTCCGCTGGAACCGGGGCCGGCCGACAACAACGGCTGCCCCAAGAAGTTCGAACACATCGTCGTGACCCAGGACAAGATCGAGCTGCGGCAGAAGATCTTCTTCGAGACCGACAAGGCCGTGATCATGCCGCGCAGCTTTGGACTGCTGGACGAGATCGCCACCGTGCTGCGGTCGCGTCCCACCATGCGGGTCCGCATCGAAGGGCACACCGACGCCCGGGGCAGCGCCCCCCACAACATGAAGCTGTCTCAGGCGCGCGCCGAATCGGTCCGCCAGCACCTGGTGGGCCTGGGGATCGACGTCGGTCGCATGGAGGCGCAGGGCTATGGCTCGCAGCAGCCGATCGAGACCAACAAGACCGCGGCCGGGCGTGAGAAGAACCGGCGCGTGGAGTTCATCATTACTCAGCAATAGAGATGGATCTGAACATGACGTGGCGGCACACCCTGATTTGCCCGGGGGCATTACGACGGGCCTGTTTCGGGATTGCGCTGATCTTCGCGGTTTGCGCAGGGGCCGCCAGGACCGCCCGCGCCCAGGACACCCAGGCGGCGACCGTCGATCGTCTGACCAAGATGAATCAGAAGGCGCTGGACGATTACGACATTCTGGAGTTCGACTCTGCCAAGCGGACGCTGCTGGAGGCGCTGATCCTGGGCAAGAAGTCGGGGCTGGACACGCACCCGGTGCTGGCCCGGACGTACGTGCACCTGGGCGCCGTCTACATCACCGGGTACAAGGACCGGCAAAAGGCGCTGCAAAGTTTTGTCCGCGCCCTGGAGATCGATCCCGGCATCACCATCCAGAAGAGCATGCTGTCCAGCGAGATGGCCGAGCTGTTCGCCCAGGCGGCCAAGCAGGCGAAGCCCAGGCCGGCGCCCGCGCCGACGCCACCGCCGCCCGCGCCGGCACACGCACCGACGCCACCCCCCGCGCCGGCGCCACCCGTCGCGAAACCGGCGCCCGTGATAGCCACGCCGCCGGCGCCCGCGCCCGTCGCGACGCCGGCACCGCGCCGAGGCACGCTGTCCGAGGGCGCCGAGGTTCCCCCACCCCCACCGCCGCCCCAGAAGGCGGCCGGAAAGAGCGACGACGCCGATTCGGACGAGCCTGATCTGCCGGTGCACATCAACGCCCTGGACTGTCCGGTGGGCGACGAGTCGCCGCCCCTCAAGTCGGTGTCGGTGCGCTGTGCGGTGGCGCCCGAGCTGGGCGTGACCTCGGTGGCGCTGTTTTACCGCGAGCCCGGCGCCGAGGACTTCGTCGAGGCGCCCATGACCAAGACCCCCAAGGGCTGGTTCGTGGGGCGCATCCCCAAGAAGGTGGTCACCGGCAAGGCGGTCCAGTTCTTCTTCGAGGCGCGCGACAAGAACGACAAACCGATCGCCTCGAACGGCCGCAGCGACAGCCCGAACCTGATCCTGATCCGCGAACGCCGGGAGGGCGATTCGTCTGACAGTGAAGACGCATCGGGACGCCAGGCCGACGCCGAAGAGAATCCGCTGGAAGAAAAGGGCGAAGGGCCGCCGCGATTCGGCCTGCGCCGGTGGTGGATCGGGCTCATGGCGGGGACGGGCCTTGGGTACGCCAAGGGCAACGGGCCGGAGGCGCGCACCGAGCTGAACGGCGACTTCCTGCCGGGCACGGCCTGGTCGTCGCTGGGCCACCTGGCGCCCGAGATCGGGTTTCACATCACGCCCGGCGTGGCCCTGTCGCTGCAGGGGCGCAACCAGTACATCCCGCAGGCGAAGAAATATGAAAAGTACGCGGCCACCGGCGCCAACTCGGTCATGGCGCGGCTGCTGGTGTTCAGTGCGCAACGGCGGGTTCGGTTTTACGGCGCCGCCATGGCCGGCGGCGGCGAGGGCTTTCGGCTGGTGATCTATCCCGACGCCAAGGATCCGAATTTCAAGGACACCGTTCGGGGCGGTCCCTGGCTCGCCGGGCTGGGGGCGGGGCTGACCGCCGAGCTGGGAGCGTCTTTTTCGCTGGTTCTCGAGATCAACGAGCTGATCGGCCTGCCCATTTTTTCGACGGTCACCGACGCCCACGCCGGCTTTCAGATCAATTTCCGGTGATCGCCTGCATTCCGGAGCGGACCGCTCAGTCGGGTGTTGACGTCTCGCCTCCCGTATAAGCCAGATCGCGAGCCACGCGACGGGCGTCCTCCGGTGACACCACCTCCATGTTCGTTCGGCCTCCGTAGGCGGAGCCGCCGATCCAGGTGCGCACGTAGATCACCTCGCTGTCTTCGATCCTGACGGTCAGTTCATTGTCAGAGCCAAAACTCTGAGTGGGAATCCGGATGGTGTGCTTGCCTTCCGGAACATCGACGTAGAACACGCCGCCAGGTCTGGACCGTCCCACCTTCGTGCCGTCGATCTGGATGCTCGCCTGCATGGCCATCCCGAACGCGTTGGCGGTGCGGTAAAAATAGATTCGCCCGTGATTGTCCGCCAACCTGGGGAAGGTGGACTGGACGGCCGACAGTTTCAGTCCTGAAGCCGCGCACCCGACGAGAAGAAGAAGGGCAACCGCGCCAAGTCGAACCGGTGTCGTGCTCATGGCCGCCGATCTTACTGCCCCGAGGGCGGCACAATTCGCAAAATGTTCGCAAACGCGTCAGCGTCGATCGGTGTCCCTCGCGTCGTCCGGCCGCAGGTGGGCGAGGGCGACGGCGGCACTCTCGGGGCGTTGGTTGGGATCGGATTCGGTGAGCTGCGCGACCAGGGTGGCCAGGCGGCGGGTGTCGGGGGACAGGGCGGCCAGGGCCGGTGTTTTCACGGTGGCGGGATGATAGAGGCCGGTCATCAGATCGGCCTGGCCGCGCAGCGGGGCGCCGGTGAGGACCTCCCACAGGATGGCGCCGGCGGCGAAGAGATCGGTGGCGCGCGAGGCGGGCGCGCCCTGGAACTGTTCGGGCGCCAGATAGAGCGGCGTGCCCGCCGGCGCCTCCGCGGCGCCGCTGCGAACAACGGGGCCGCCGTCGCTGGCCGTCAGCTGGGCGATGCCGAAATCGGCCAGCACCACCTGGCCGGGGGCGCGCAGTAGAAGGTTCGACGGTTTCAGATCGCCGTGGACGACGCCTTGCCGGTGAACGTAGGCCAGCGCCGACAGCAGGCTGGTGGCGACGGTGATGATTTCTTCTGAATCCAGCGGGCCCTCGCCGCGCAGGCGCGTGCGCAGGGTGCCGCCGGCCAGGAACTCCATCGACAGCGTCCGGGTCGGTTCGTCGAGGTCGTAGATGGCGATGACGCCGGGGTGGCGCAGGGCCGCCGCCAGGCGGGCCTCGGCGAAGAAACGCCGCCGCGCTTCCGAGCGGGCGGGCGCCGCCAGCTGCGGGTGCAGGACCTTGAGCGCGATGAAGATCCCCAGCATCTCGTCGCGCGCCAGGTACACCGCCGACGTGGCGCCGCGCCCCAGCTCGCGCACCAGGCGGTAGCGCAAGGTCTCGACGCCTTCGGGCGAGACCAGCGTGGCCGATTCACCGGCGGCCAGGGGAACCGCCTCGGCGTGCGGACGCAGGGCGCGCAACCGGGCGCGCGCTTGCGGATCGTCAATGTCGTCGGCCAGCACGCGCTCCCAGCGCAGGGCGGCGCTGGCGATGGCCCCCTCGGCCTCGTCGATCTCGGCCAGCGCTCGATTCGCCTGCTGGCCGCCGTCGGTGGGCCAGGCGCCACGGCGATCGAGCATGCCCAGGTGCCGGCGTGCCGCCGCTCGATCGCCGGCCTGGGCCAGCAGCCCGGCGAAACGCAAGCGGTTGGCGTCGTCGTCCGGGTGGGCGTCGACGTACGTGCGCAGCGAGGTGATGGCGCCGGCCAGATCGCCGTTGCGCTCGAAGCGATCAGCGTCGCGCAGCGGGTCGGGCGGCGATCGGGGCGCGCTGCCTCGCCGCGGTGGGGAGGGCGGCGCCGGTGGCATCAGCAGACCTCCAGACGAAGCGCCCACGCTTCGGCGCGGCCAGCGCTGGCGGCGGCCCGGACTTCGATCAGATCGCCGTGCAGCAGATCGCAGGCGCCCCCGATCAGCTGGCCAGCCACGCGCACGGCGACGTCGGCTGTGCGTTTCAGACGGGCCACGCCGGTGTCGAATGACAGCGACAGGCCGGTGGCGCCCGGCACGAGGGCGTCCAGGGGCAAGGGGCGATCGCCATCGCCGATGATGGCCAGCAGCGTGCGATCCAGGCCGGCCGCGCCGCGCAGGAGGGCGGTGCCCCCGTCGGGCGCCACGGTGAAATGCAGCGCGCAGGTCGGTCCCAGCCACAGCTCGCCCTCGCCGTGCAAGGGCAGGGCGGTTGAAAGCAGGGCGCCCGCCAGCCGCACGCCGGCGCGCGATCCGGCGTCTTCGATGACCAGCTGGCCGTCGCCGCGGCGTCGGATGGTGGCGTGCCGGCGCGACACGCCGGGATCGCGCAGCGGCACGGCGGCGCCCGGATCGCGGCCCAGCAGCGCGGGCAGCGCCGCGAAACGCAGCGCGCGACCGTCGTCCAGGCGCAACGTCACGCCGCCCTGGCGGCAGAGACGGCTGTCCAGGGTGCGCGCCAGTTCGTGGGCGGTGGCCGCCTCCGGCGCGCCTTCGGCGATGGCGGCCGCGGCGGCCACGGCGGCCAGGCGTTCGCCGGCGCCCAGCAAGGTCTCGAACCGGCGCATGGCATCGACGGCAGAGCGCTGGGCATTCTGGCGGGCGTCGACGCGAGCCAGCGCTTCTTCCATCCTGTCGATGTCGCCCATGGCCCCGAAGGCGTCGGCGGCCCGCGGATCGTCGCCCAGCTCTTCGAACAACGGGGCGGCCCGGCCGTGATCGCCGGCGTCGAAGAGCAGCGTCGCGGCCAGGCGCGTGGCGCGGCGATCGATCTCGGTCTCCAGGGGGCGCCGGGCGAAGGCCAGCAGGGCCTCGGCGGCGGCCAGACGGCAGGCGCGCAGGTCGGCGTCGGGCGCGCCCGTGCTGTCGCGTTTGCTGCGGCGGCTGGCCTGGGCGCGATCGCGAAAAGCCTGGGCCGCCGCCGTCAGGTCGCCGACGTTGATGCGGGGATTGCCGTGGGCCTTGCTGGCCACCTTGAACAGAAAGGCGATGGCCTCCCAGTTTTGCTGCTGGGTCAGGCGTTCGACGAAGGCCGCGACGTCGCGGGCCTCGGCGGCCTGCAGGATCTCGCCCAGCGAGACGGGGCGTTCATCGGGGGGGCCCGGCATGGGTTATCATTTCATTATGCTCCAGCGTGTCGCGCTCGGGCAGGTGCGCTTCAACCTGCCGGGCCTGTCCACCGACGGGCGTGGCGTGGCCAGCGGCAAGCAGTGCGCCGTGCGGTTCGGGGCCATCGATCGACTGGTGGCGTTTTTTCGCATCCTGTCGGCGCAGCGCAACCTGGACGACCTGCAACCCGGGCTGCGCCTGCTGCACGTGCGGGCCGGGGCCGGCACGCGTGAGGTGATCGTCATTTTGCCCACCGGCTCGGCGCACCTGGGGGACGCGGTGGCGGCGGCGGCGCGCACCGTGGGCGGCCAGTGCTTCACCGGCGACCTCAAGCACTTTGTGCAGTATCGCGACGCGCGCGCCCCGCTGGGATACGACGCGGCCGAGGTCGGGCAAGAGGCGGGCGACATCCTGCTTTACGGCGCGGAGCAGACCGTGGGCTATCAGATCGAAAGCGAGCTGCCCTTCGCCAAGCTGTTGCTGCGCCTGTCGCTGCAGCGCCAGCACGGCGTCCCGTTGCGGCCGCCCGGTGGCGGCGTCCTTTATCTGGTGGCCAAGCGCGGGCTGGGGGCCACGGTGGCGCAGTATCTTTATCGCACCCAGCTGCTGGGGCCGTCGTCGTCGCCGTCGCCAGGCGACGGGCGGCCGTGGCTGCGGGCGGCGGCGGCGCTGTGCGAGGAGGGTATCGAGGGCAGCAGCCCGTTTCAGTCGGGACGATCGTTCTGGCTGTTCCGGCTGGAGGGGATTCCGCCGCGCATGATGGGCCTGCTGTCGGCGACGCCCGGTCTCGAGCCGTATCTGCCGGCGACGGAGAACGTCGCGGTGGCGCTGGGCTATCGCCACCCCATCCACCTGGACGCCTGCAAATCCAGCTTTCCGTCGGATCGCTTCTTCCTGTTTTCATCGGGCGGCGCAGGCGTGACGGTCCTGTCGCCGGTGCCGACGCTGACGGCCCTGGAGGATCTGGTGCGCGTGGGCGGCATCCGCACCCAGGATCCAGAGCAGGTGCAGGGGCGCCTGGGTCCACGGCCCGACGTCGCGGTGCCATTGCGGCTGGAGGCGGTGTCCGACGTCGAACGGCGGGCGGTGGCCACGCTGATTCCCTGGCGCCAGGTCGGCTGGTTGCGGCGGCTTTGCTATGCGCTGCCGGCGCCAGCGTTGCGATCGCACCGGGTGGCGCTGCTGGATCGCGGTGTGCTGGTGCTGGCGTCCAGCGTGCTGGACGGATTTCCGTTCGGGGTGCTGCTGGACAGCGCGGCGCCCGACGTGCTGGTGCCGCTGGGCGCGCGGTTGCGCCCGGCGGTGTCGCCGCAGTTGCTGGCCGCCAAGGTGGGGGCCAAGGACGGCACCATCGTGGTGTTTCCCGCGCTGGACGCGCCGGCCTTTCGCGTGCCGGCGGACGCCATCGAACCGCTGGAGCGCCAGGTGCTGGGCGGCGCCGAGGCCATGGCCGTCGACGAGGCGACGTCGCTGCGCCGGCGCGCCACCGAGACGGTCGAGCCGGCGCCCATCGAGATTGAAAATGACTGGCTGGGACCGATGCCGCTGTGGGGACTGGGGCCCTTGCGGTGACCGTCGACGCCGCCGATCTGCTGGCGCAGGGCGCGGTCGAGGCGGCGAGCCCGTCGGACGGCGAACCAGGCGGCGGGGCGACCGGGGCGCCGGCGTCGGCGACGACGGGAGGGGCGCAGCGCGCGCTGCTGCGGTTTGTGGCGCAGTTCTTGTTGCCGCTGGTGCGCGGTGGTGCGCTGCATGTCGGGCGCCCGCTGGGACCAAAGTTCGTGGCGCGGCTGGCCGCCACGCTGGCCCAGCGCAGCTCGTCGACGGCGCTGGTGCTGGCGGCGCCAGCGCCCTCCGGGCGCGACGTCGATGTGGCGACCGCGCTGTCGACGGGGCGGCACGCGGCGGCGGTGCGGCTGTTGCCGGGCGCGCGGGTGCCGGCGCTGGACGAGGCGACGTTGCGTCTGGGGGCGGCGCTGCACAACCTGCTGTCGCTGACCCATCCCGGCATCGAAGGGCGCGGCGCCGAGGGGCGGCAGGCGCGCATCGCCGACGCGGCCGAGGCGCTGGCCTCGCTGGGCCCACCGCGCAGCGCCGCCGAGGCGGTCGATCGTCATTCGCTGCTGGGGCGGTTGCCCGACATCGGTCGTTCGGACCGCGTGGTGCACTTCTGGCTGGGGCGGCGCTCGTTCGTGGGGAGGCTGCCGCCACGCCGGGTGACGGCGCTGCCCCGGCTGCGCCAGGTGCGCATCGACACCATCCATCGCGGCTGGCTGCGGGAGATCGGCATGCCGGCGTGCGCGCGTCCGGCCTTCCTGGCGCTCAGCGCCGCCAGCCCCCTGGGTGAGACCGAGGATCTCTTTCGCCTGGAGCCGCCGCTGGCCTGGAGCCGCATCCTGCCTGTGCTGCGTTTTCCCGCGCTGGCCCGATTGGTGGCAGGACGCATCGTCGAGCAGGGTGTTGACCGCGCCGGCGACGTGCTGGCCGACGCCCTGTTTCGATTCGCCTCGGGCCATGACCCGAACAGCCTGAACGAATCGATCCCCGGCGGCGAGGCGGTGGCCTTTGCCATCCGGTTCCTGGCCCACACGGTCTGGCTGGACTTGCTGTTCTCCGCCGGCTCCGCTGCGGCGCCGTCGTCGTCGTCCACTGTCAGCGACGGCGCCGCCGGCCTGGATCTGGCGGTGATCCTGGTGGCCGCGCAGCGGATCTCGTCGGCGCTGGTCTGGCCGCCGGACGTGGCGCCCGACAGCGACCTCGGCCGGCGGTTCATCGATCGCATGACGGCCATGGCCAGCAAGGTGCGGGTCCGTCGATCGTCGCGCCTCGACGCCGCGGTCGGCGTGGCGACGCTGGCGGCGCAGTCCCTGGCTTGACGCCGGGCGGAGCGTCAGCGCCGTCGGCCCCGGTATTCGTTATATAGTGAAAGGAATGTCCGTCAGCGAGACCGCCCCGGGACGTGCTGCGCCTGCACTGGACGCGGAGGCGCTGCGTCTGGGGCAGAAGCTGCGCGAGGTGGGGCGCGAGCTGGATCAGCGTTACCTGGACAAGTCAGAGCTGGTGCGCCTGCTGCTGGTGACGCTGCTGGCGGGCGAGCACATGCTGATCGTGGGTCCCCCCGGCACCGCCAAGTCGGCGCTGGTCCGGCACCTGTCGCGGCTGATCGACGCCCGCTATTTCGAGTATCTGCTGACCCGTTTTTCCGAGCCGAACGAGATCTTCGGTCCGGTCGACATCAAGGCGTTTCGAGAGGGGACCTACGTTCGGCGCGTCGAGGCCATGCTGCCCGAGGCGGACATCGTCTTTCTCGACGAGATCTTCAAGTCGAACTCGGCCATCTTGAACGCGCTGCTGAGCATCCTGAACGAGCGCCGTTTCTTCACCGGCAGCGTCAGCCTGAAGGTGCCGTTGTGTTCGCTGTTCGGGGCCACCAACGAGGTTCCCAATGACGACGCCCTGGGGGCGGTCTTCGATCGTTTCCTGGTGCGGGCCCTGTCCGACAACCTGGACAGCTTTCATTTTCGCGGCCTGGTCGATCGCGGCATCAAGGGGGAGATCGCCGAGATCACCGGGGCCGATGAGGCCCGGCGTCCGCTGGTGGCGCTGTCCGACATCCGCAAGCTGCAGGTGCGGCTGGGACAGTTCCTGCAATTTCCCGAAGAGTGGATGGCCCGTTACAAGGGCTTCATTTTTCAGATCCGTTCGGAAGGCGTGACCATCAGCGATCGCCGCGTGGTCAAGCTGCTGAAGCTTTTTGCCGCCAGCGCCATCATCGACGGGCGGGCCACGGTCAACGACGGCGACTTCTTTGTCCTCAAGCACGTCTGGAACAGCGTCGACCAGGTGCCGATCCTGGCCGACGTCGTGGGGCCGGTGCTGGACAAGCATCACCGCGAGCACCCAGAGGAACGACGCAGCGGCGCCACCGCGTCGGATCTGGACGGGATCCTGCGCGAGCTGGGGGTCATTCGCGGGTTGCTGCTGGGCGGCGAGCCGCTGTCGGACGTGCAGCTCTTCTCGCAGCTGCGCAACCTGCAGGAGATCCGCTCGGCGCTGCAGGCGCTGGGGACCGACACCGCCAAGCAGATGGCGGGCGAGGTCGACAAGTTGCTGGAAGGCGTCTTCGAATCGAGTAAATGGACCGGATGAAACACGGGCGGCGCGACTCCTTCTCGGAACCGGACGAAGACCCCGACGCCGCCCCCGCCGTCGCTGCGCCTCGGCAGCGGCGGGCGTTCTCCACGCTGGGCGGACCGATCGAGCTGGGCGGCGCCGGGGTCGAGGCGCGCCTCCTGGGCAAGCTGCTCAACGTCGACCCGGGGCTGGCGCGCGCCCTGACCCACGGGTTTCACAGCTATGCCGGTCGCATGCACCCGTCGATCGCGCGCGGGGCGATCGACGCCTTCAGCGCCGTCGGCGACAGCGTGGTCGATCCGTTCTGCGGCAGCGGCACGGTGCTGGTCGAGGCGATGGGCCTCGGGCGGCGCGCGGTCGGCGTCGACGCGAGCCCGCTCGGCGTGGCGATCGCGCGCGCGCGCACCACCACGCTGGGCGAGCAGGGCCGGCAGCGCCTGCTCGAGGAGGCGGCGCGCATCGCCGAGCAGTCGGGCGACAACGCGCGCAAGCGCCGGCGCCCCGAGAGCCCGCCCTGGGCCAAGAAGGAGTTCGAGCGGTTCCACCCGCACGTGGCGCTGGAGCTGCTGGGCCTGCGCGCGCT